>VGJL01000009.1 GCA_016867495.1 Candidatus Eisenbacteria bacterium
CCGAGCGCGCGGCCGTTCGGGATCGCGCGCGACGCGAGATTCCCTCCCCGTCCGAGGCGGCTCTTCGGTCCGATCCGTGTCCTGGTTCTCGTTCTCATGTCAAGCCCGAGCCGCCTTGACGCGTATAGGCAGGCGCAACGTCACGACGGTCCCTTTCTCTTGATCGGAATCGACTTCGACGTCCCCGGCATGCATCTCCAGAGCCTGACGCACGAGGGGGAGCCCGACGCCCGTTCCGCCTTCCTTGGTCGTGAAGTACAGATCGAAGACCTTCTCGATGTGCTCAGGCGGAATCCCGGGGCCCGTGTCCGCGACCGAGACACGGATCTCCGAATCGACGGCGCGGCTCTGCAGGATCACCCGTCCATCCCTTGAGGGAAGCGCCTGAAGGGCGTTCTTCACGAGGTTCTCGACCGCTTGTCTCATGACCTCGCGATCCGCATATGTCTCCGGAAGCTCCGCGAAGAGATCCAGGTCCAGGTCGAGACCGCTCAGGCCCGCCTCCGCCTTCATCGATTGCTGGACTTCTTCGAGCAACTCGTTGAGTCGCAGCGGGGCGGGAGCCACGGGACGCATCCTGGCGATCTTGAGGAATCCGCTGACCGCCCTTTGCAGTCTCTGGATCTCCTCCTGCGCTATGCGGACATGGCGCTCCACTTCCTCCGGCGGAAGGCTCCGCGATCCCCCGAGGATGCCGAGTTCAAGATTGATCGCTTGAAGCGGGTTGCGGATCTCGTGCGCGACTCCGGCGGCCATCTGGCCGAGACGCGTGAGGATCCGCGACTGGCTCATCATGGGATCGGCTTCCTGAAGGGCTGCCGGGATGCGGTCCAGCCTCTCGCGCTCGAACTTCTCGGAAAGGAGGTTCAGGTCGCGGACGAGCCTGCTGAACTCGTCGACGCCGCTCTCGGGAATCCTGCTCTCGAATCGGCCCTCGCGTAGGGCCGCCACGCCCGCCTCGATCTGGCGCAGCCGCTTCGACGCGAGTCCAGCCAGGACGAATCCCAGAGCGACTGCCAGAGCGATCTGGATTCCCGCCCCGGGGATTCCCCGCCGGAAGGCCTCCTGCACCTGGTCCCTGAGGAGAACCCCGGCGATGCCCACCCTGATCGACGCGAAAGGACGATCGCCGAGCTGAAGAGGGGCGTCGATCCCGTAGACCTGAGGCGATCGCAGGAGACTGACCAGCAGGGCCGCGCTCTCGGCCAGAGTGCGGACGCGGGGGAGCGGGGGCAACGGGTCGAGCCGCGAGCCGACCATCTCCGGGATCGTGTGGGCCACCGCGTTCCGGGATGGGTCGGCGATCGCCACAAAGAGCACCGCCGGGGCCTGCGCCGTGGCGGCCTGCAAGATCAAGTCGATCCGGGGATCCTCCTGGAGAGCCCGCATGGGGGAGGACGGCTCTCGTTGCGCGACGTGACCGATCTGGAGGAGGAGAGTCTGGACCACGAGCCCGGATTCCTCGGCCGCCGCGTCGGTCGCGAGGCGCAGGACATGGGTGAGCTGCACGAGGATCGAGATCGAGACGATCACGATCCCGAGCAGCAGGAGGGCGAGCGGCTGCCGGCCGCGCAGGGCGAATCTCATCCGGTCGCCTCGATGGAATCGGTCTCGCGTCCCCTGTAGCGCCTGAGCTTCAAGTGCAGCGTCTTCGGGCTCACGCCGAGCACGGCCGCCGCTCGCGTCTTGTTCCCGCCGCATGTCCGGAGGGTCTCCAGAATGACGGCCCTCTCCACGTCGTCCAGGGGCGCGCCGATCGTCACCTGCAGGGTGCCCGAGGAGGAAGCGTCGCGTCGCACGCTCGGGCGAACGGCCGGGGGCAGGTCGGTGGGGAGGATCTCGTCCGACTTGCTGAGAATGACCGCCCTCTGCACCGCGTTGCGCAGCTCGCGGACGTTCCCCGGCCAGTCATACTGGCGCATCAAGGCGAGCGCGTCCTCCGAGAAGCCGACGACGGCCTTTCCGTTCTCCAGCGCATACTCCCTGAGGAAATCGTGCGCCAGCAGCGGAAGGTCCTCCATCCTCTCGCGCAGGGCCGGTACGTCCAGCGTGATCACGTTCAGCCTGAAGTAGAGGTCCTCGCGGAAGAGACCCGAGGCGAGGCGCTCTTCGATCGCCGCGTTCGTCGCGGCGAGGACGCGCACGTCGATCGGGATCTCGCGCGTCCCGCCCACCCGGCGGACCTTGCGGTCTTCCAGGACCCTCAGGAGCTTGCTCTGGAGAGAGGCGGGCATCTCGGCGATCTCGTCGAGGAAGATCGTGCCTCCGTCCGCCAGCTCGAAGCAGCCGGGTCTCGACGCGCTCGCGCCCGTGAAGGCTCCCTTCTCATGACCGAGGATCTCGCTCTCGAGGAGCGTCTCCGGGATGGCCGCGCAGCTCAGCGCGATGAATCGGGCGGCGGATCGAGGGCTGAGACTGTGGATCGCGCGCGCCACGACCTCCTTCCCCGTCCCGCTCTCGCCCGTGATCAGGACGGACGCGTTCGACGGGGCGATCTGATCGATGAGGCGGTAGAGGGCCAGCATGGGAGCCGACTTGCCGACCAGTCTCTGGAAGCGGCCGCTGCGGATCATCTCGCGCCTCAGGAGGAGGACCTCCTGGCGCATCGCGGATCTCTCGAGCCCCTTGCGGATCACCGTCGCGAGCCGGTCGGGTTCGACCGGCTTGACGAGATAGTCGTAGACCCCGCGGCGGGTCGCTTCCACCGCGCTGTCGATCGTGCCGTGGGCCGTCAGGATGATCAAGGTGGACTCGATGCCGCGATCCTTGAGGTCGCCGACGAGTTGGAGTCCGTCGCGCCCCGGAAGCTGCAGATCGGTGATGACGAGATCGGGCGGGGAATCGATCGCCTTCGCGAGGGCCTCTTCGGCATCGGCGGCGACATCCACGTCGTGACCCATGCCGGAGATGATGTAGGCGATTCCTCTGCGGATCGGCTCCTCATCGTCGACGACCAGGATCTTGTACTGCTCGGTCATGGATCCCCCGCGTGTGCGGGCCCCGGCAGACTTCATGATGGAACCTGCCGGGCGGCCCCGTGTCCAAGTCATTGTGAGTCCGGAGGTGAACCTATCACAGGATCCTGCCTGCCGGGTAAAAAGGTAACGGTCAGACCTTTCTACACTGTTCGGCGACCGATCCGGGGAATCCGGGGGCGGTTCAGATTGAGCGTCGATCACATAACTTGTTTGGAATATTGCGATTATATTGAGCATCTTTGACGAGTCGATTTGGCACGGCTCTTGATAGTGAAGTGCGGCATCGGGCGACAGTCAGCGGGCTGTCGTATCGGTTTCAAAGAGACGGACTCCTCCAGGGTGAGGTCAACTGCCTGCCCCTCACCATCTCCTCCGAGGTGGAGTCCGTCTCTCCCCTTTTTCTCCGGTGGATGCAAACGCGCTCGAGGCCCAAGGATCGGCTCAGGAGCTAGGCGGGCTTGATCGGACTCGATGCGCGAGCAGGCGCGCCGCGATCGACGCGGGCCTCGATGGCCCTCTTCGCAAGGCTGCGGCTCTCTACTTCTCCTGCGGCGGCTTCTTCTCGTCCAGGCGGAACTTCACGGGCACATGAACAGCCATCTCGACCGGCTCCCCGTCCTTCTCGCCCGGCTTGAACGTCCACGTCCGGGCCGCGGCGAGCGCCGCGTCGCCGAACGCGGGATGTCCCTCGACACCCTCGACGATCTCCGCTCTTGCCACCCCGCCCTTCGAATCGATCAGGAGAGACAGAAGAACGGATCCTTCGCCCCCGCAGGCGAAGCGCGGGTCGATCGGCTTCCTCTCCTCGCGCGCCGTCTTGCCCTTCCGGTCTCGGGCGGATCCGTCTACGCTCTGATCGCATGAAGCGCTGTCCTTGGCCCGGTGCCGACCCGCTCGCGATCGCCTACCACGACAGCGAGTGGGGCGTGCCCGTGCATGATGATCGCAAGCACTTCGAGTTCCTCGTCCTCGATGGCGCGCAGGCGGGCCTCAGCTGGATCACGATCCTCCGCAAGAGAGAGAACTACCGCAAGGCCTTCGACGGATTCGATCCCCGGAAGGTGGCGAGATACGGCGCGCGCAAGCGGCGTTCCCTCCTCGCGGATCCCGGAATCGTGAGGAACAGGCTGAAGATCGAGGCCGCGATCGCCGGCGCGAAGGCGTTCCTGAAGGTCCAGAAGGAGTTCGGGTCCTTCGACGCCTACATCTGGGGTTTCGTGGCAGGCAGGTCGAAGCGGAACGCATGGCGCAGCCTGTCCGAGATTCCCACGAAGACCGCGGAATCGGAGGCGATGAGCAAGGACCTGATGAGACGGGGATTCCGCTTCGTCGGACCGACGATCTGCTATGCCTACATGCAGGCCGCAGGGCTGGTGAACGACCACGTTGTCGACTGCAGCCGATACAGGGCGGTGGGACGAAGGACGCGCCTCAGGGGGCCTGGGGATGTCGGGGAGGCGAATCGCAGTCGCGCATCGACTGCTGCCGTCAGGAGGATCGGATGAGACCCGAACCGAAGGCCGTCCTCCTCGACCTGTTCCACACGCTCGTCGACGTGAACGAGGCTCCCGGGCGCTCGGCGGCGAGCGTCCTCATGATCGATCCGATCGCCTGGAACCGCGCGATCGTGGAGCATGCGCGCCACCACGCGCTCGGAGAGGAGCCCGATCCGTTCGAGTCGCTGCGGCGGATCGCGCACGCCGTGGATCCGAGCATTCCCGAGGAGCGGATCGCCCGGGCGATGGAGGGGCGGGGGAAGAGGTTCCGGCACGCGCTCATTCACGTGCGACCCGCGGTGCTGGAAGCGCTGGGGGCGATCCGGGGCATGGGTTTGAGGACCGCCGTCGTCAGCAATGCCGGGCTTGACGAGATCGAGGCGTGGGACGAGTCTCCTCTCGCCCCGCTGATCGACGCGGCGCTCTTCTCCTGCATCGAGAAGGTCGCGAAGCCGGATGTCGAGATCTATCTGCGGGCCGCGGCCGCGCTTCAGGTCGACCCTTCCTCTTGCGTCTTCGTGGGGGACGGCGGCAGCCGCGAGCACGAGGGGGCCCGCAGCGCCGGGATGGCCACGGTCCTGATTCTCGCGATGCTCGAGGAGTCTCTTCCGGAGATCGCGGCGGGCCGCGAGAGGAACACGGACTGGGTCGTTCGGTCCTATCCCGAGCTGGTCGAAGTCCTGCGGGGGATGGTCCGCACAGCGGAGTAGCAGCGCTGCCGGAGAGCCGCTCTAGTCGTCGCCGTTGGCCTTGCGGGCCAGGAGCGCGACCAGGCTCCTCACGAGCGAGGCGGAGTTGTCGGCGGCGATCTGATAGAAGGCCTCGATATCCCGGCTCGCCGTCGAGTCGGCGCTGTCGCTGATGCTGCGCACGACGAGACAGGGCACGCCCATCTCATGGCAGACCTGGGCGACCGCCGCCCCTTCCATCTCCACAGCGTCCCCGCCCAGGCGGTCCCGCAGCGCTTCCTTCACCGGGTTCGACGCGACGAAGGCGTCTCCCGTCAGGATCACGCCCTGGATGACTCGAGGCGGCCGATCTCCCTCGGTTCCTGGAATCGGCCTGAGCCGGGCGCTCTCGGCCGCCTGAGCAGCGAGGGCGAGAAGATCGGCGTCTCCCGGGATGAAGAACGGATTCCGCTCGCCGGTGGCCGGGTTCCTCGTTGAGGTGTGCATCGTGGTGTCGGCCCCGAGGTAGAGGAAGTCGTGTTGGGCTGTCGCTGTCCCGATCACGATCTCGCCAGGTCGAAGGTCCGGATTCAGCGCTCCTGCGATTCCCGAGAAGAGGACCTCTCGCGGACGAAAGGCCCCCAGCAGGACTGTCGTTGTCATCGCGGCGTTCACCTTTCCGACTCCCGACTCCGCGACGACGACATCCCTGCCCTCGAGCACGCCCAAGGTGAAGGCGAGCCCGAACGCGGTCGAGTCCCTCTTCTCGCTGAGCGAGCCGCGGATCAGCTCAAGCTCCGGCGGGAAGGCGCCCAGGATCGCGGTCGCCCCTTCTCGGGAAGAAGCGACCGCGGCCGAGAGGAGAACCAGGCAGACTGCAGCCCAGACGACCGCCCCTCGCATGTCTCTAGCGCCCGGTCTGCGCCCCCTCCGGCGCGTAGACTTCGGTGCACCAGGACCGATAGCGGGCCTCTTGCCCGCGGGCGACCGCCAGGTAGAGGGTGCGCAGCTTCCTGGCGATCGGCCCGATCTTCCCGGCGCCGATGGCGTGGTGGTCGACTTCGATCACCGGCATGACCCCGACCCCCGTTCCGCAGAGGAGCATCTCCTCGGCGACATGGAGCTCCGAGCGATCGATCAAGCGTTCCTGGGTCTCCATTCCGAGATCGCGAGCAAGCTCGATCACGGTCGCGCGCGTGATCCCCTCGAGGATGTCCGCCGTGACCGGGGGAGTGATGAGGACTCCGTTGCGTACGATGAACATGTTGGCCGCGCTGGCCTCCGAGACGTGGCCGTCGCCCGAGAGCATCAAGGCGTCGTCGAACCCGCTCAGGGCGGCGTCGGTCTTCGCCAGCGCCGAGTTCACGTACGCGCCGACGATCTTCTTGCGGGCGGGCAGCGCGTTGTCATCGAGCCGCTTCCAGGCCGAGACGGTCAAGCGCGCCCCGGCGGGCCGATCGATGTACTCCCCGAAGGGGATGGCGAACATCGAGCAGTCGCACGGGAGATCGTGAAGCCGAACGCCGACGGCCTCCCCGGACTTGTAGGCGACCGGCCGGATATAGGTGTCGGTCTTGTACCCCTCCCGCCGCAGAAGCTCGGTCGTCGTGTCGCAGAGCTGGTCGCACGTGTAGGGAAGCTCCATGCGCAGGAAGCGAGCGTTCTGGATGAAGCGCTCGTAGTGCTCCCTCAACCGGAAGACGAGGAGCTGCTTCTCCTTGTCCGACCAGTAGGCGCGGATCCCCTCGAAGACCGCCGTGCCGTAGTTGAAAGCAGAGGTCATGATGCCGATCTTCGCGTCCTCGATCGCGACGATCTTGCCCTTGAAGAAGGCGAAACGATTCTGACTGGGCATCGCCCCACACCTCCCTTGAGGGCCGGCGAGCCGGTCCTCACCTTGCGCGGCGGGCGTCTCCGCCGCCGCGGATTCCCTTGGCGCTGTTCCCTTCGCCACGGACCACTCTACAGCATGCGGGCGATCTTCGCCCTCCTCTTGCGACCGGACGGAGGGATGCCACGGCCAGGCTAGCGCCTGACCTTCCCGACGGAGCGACGCATGATCGGCCGGGTCGGAGACGGCCTGGCGACTTCGCGGAAGCCTGCCCGTCGATAGGACGCGGCGAGCCCCTGGTACGCGAAGACGGGGGGCATGGCTGCGCTCTTCGGTTCCACCGCGTACCCTTCGACCACGCGTCCGCCCCGCGCGCGCACGAAATCGACCGCGGCGCGCAGAAGGGCCGTCGCGACCCCGAGCCTGCGGTGGGGGGCGGCGACGTAGAGGCAGACCACAGACCAGACCGGCTCGTCATCCAGCCTCTTGAAGAGCCTCGTCCGCTCGAGCCGCGGGAACTCTTCGCGAGGGGCCACGGAGCACCACCCGACGGGCCGCCCCTCATGGTAGGCGAGGATCCCGGGCATCCGCCCCGATCGGACGATCGCTCGCATGGCTCTGCAGTTCGCGTCCCCCTTGCCGGCGTCGAAGTCGGCCTTGGAAAGGCGCCACCACATGCACCAGCAGCCCCCGGCGCCGCCATGCCGACCGAGCAGCTCCTTGAAGTCCGACCACCTGTCCGCCGTGAGAGAGGCGAAGCAGAGGGACGCGCGGGCGCGCCGAGTTCTCGGCGAGTCTCGTTCTGGGCTCACTGGCATTCCTCCAGTTCTCCTCGATCGTCTGCCGGATGGGGCGGTCCACAATCAATCCGATGAGCCCTCGGCCTCCTCCGCCCGGCGGGAGGGAGTCTGCGGCACGGGGATCACGCAGAACAGGCTCGAACATTCGACTTCGACGACCTCCGGCTCGATGCCGATGCCGCGGGCCCACTGCGCGAAGTCGCTTGCCGAGGCCGTGGTCGCCCGAAACCCGTCCTTGCAGACGATCACCCCGTCTCGCGTCGCGCCCTCATCCAACTCACCGATCAGGCCTCGCGCGGATTGGGCTCTGAACCACGCCAGACGGTGCTCCCAGAAGGATGGGGAGTAGCTCGAGAAGAGGATCGAACCTCCCGCGCGAGTGACCCGCCTCGCCTCGGCAAATAGGAGCCGGGGATCGACCTTGAGGGCCGAGATGCCGTTCTGGATGCAGATGGTCAGATCCACTGATCCGTCGGACAAGGCCAGGCTTCTCGCGTCCGACGCCAGGAGGAAGGGCTCTCTTTCGGGAGGCTTTCCGTCCTCGCGGAGGTAGCCGCGGGCCATCTGGAGGCTCGACAGGGAATTGTCGACGCCGATGACCCGGCGGACCGCGGGGATCATGCGCTTCAAGACGCGTCCGTAGCCGCAGCCGAGCTCGAGGGCGACCGTCCCGGCTTTGGCCTTCGTCAGGACGAAGGCGATCTCGGCCTCGAGGTAAGCCTTCGTTCGAGGCGGAGCGCACTCGTAGCAGGCTCTGAGTCGCTCGGCGGAGAGCTTGTCCGCGTAGTAGCCGCGCGGGCCCGGACGATGCGGCGCCACCCCGATCCTAGGAGAGGGAGGCGCCCTTGGCGGACCCTTCCGGCTTCGCCAGCAGGAAGTCGATCTCCGCCTCGAACATCTTCTCGTTGCCCGGCGCGAAGCCAAGATGGCGGAAGACGATCTTGCCCTGTCTGTCGATGAGCAGGTTGGTCGGCACTCCCTTCAACCCGAAGAGGGAGCGCATCTGCCTCTGGTCGTCGACCAGGACCGGGAAAGTGGCCGCGTGCTCGGCCACGAACTTCTCTGCCAGCGCCGGACGATTGGTGGTCTCGACCGAGAGAATGACGAAGTCCTCGCCTCCCCGCCTCGCGTAGATCTCCTGCAGGTGTGGATACTCCACACGGCAGGCTCCTCAAGTGGGATGCCAGAAGTTGAGAAGGACGACCCGGCCGCGAAAGTCCTTGAGAGAGACCTGTTCCGCGGAAGCGAGAGTAGGCAGCGTGAAGTCGGGAGCCTCGGTCGCCCCCTCGGCCCGCCTGCGGGAGATCTCGGCCTCGATCTCCGCCAGCGAACCGCCGCCATCGCTCACGATTCGGGCCAGATTCCCGCGCAGGAGCGGACTCTCCATGTGGGAGAGGAGATCCATGTAGATCGGCTTCGCCTTCTCATCCATCCCCGCGGCGTCGTAGATGAGGGCCATGTGCTCGTCGATCTCATCGTTTCCCGGTCCGAGAATCGCGTAGGCCTCCTCCATGCGGGCCGCCGCGGTCGCGTGGTCCCCGTTCTTGTGGCGGGCCCATGCCTCGCTGTCGAGGCAGGAAGCGAGCATCTGCTCATCCTCGCCGGCGCGGGCCTTCGCGACCGCCTTCTCCAGGACCCTCACGGCCAGATCGAGGTGCTCGCCCGCTTCCGCCAGATCCCAGCCGACCGCGTTGTAGGGCCCCGGCGAAGCATGATCGGTCTTCAGGAAGTCCCGCAGTGCCCCGGGGACCGAGGCCGGATCCTCTGTTCGCGCAAGCTCGATGAGATCGACGTACGCCTCGCCGGCCTCCCGGCTAGAAGGGCGCTCCTTCACGAACTTGCGCAGGGCGGCCAGGCGGGCCGCGCCGTCCTCGAGGATCTCGATCTGGGCATAGGCGGCGCTGTCGGCGCCTTCCTCGGCCTCGGGACTCGACTTCCGATTCCCCGTGCATCCTGCCGTCCAGAGGAGCGGCAGGGAGAGGCAAACGAGAGCGAGCCATCTTCGATCGGTGGGGCTGAATCGCATGGAAATCTCCTTGTCCGCCGGGGTGAGTCGGCGCGGATCGATGTCCGAGTATAGGAGATCGGGTGGCGGCGCACAGCAGCGGGTGTGAACGAAGAAGAGGCGCCGGCTCCCCCCCGGCAAACGGGGGAACCGGCGCCCACTCTGGAGGCCCTCACGCCCGTCCCTTCCGGGTCCGCCCGTCTGGGGGACCCACGGGCTGCTGGCTGTCGTGGTCTCTAACCCTGGCGCGACGGTCTAGTTCCTGCGAAGGCGCTCCTGTTTCTCCTGACATTTCAGGCAGAAGCGCGCCTGCGGCAAGACCTCGAGCCTACGGCGGTCGATCTGCATGCCGCACCTCTCGCAGGCGCCGTAGACGCCTTCATCGATCCTCTGGATCGCTTCCTCTATTTCGTGGATGGTCCGACCTTGGGCGTCGGCAAGCAGGAAGGCGGACTCCCTGTCGGCTTCCTCCGTGGCGCAGTCGGCCATGTGGTTCGCGAAGGCGCCTCCGTCCTCTATGTAGCGCTGGCCCTGCTCCGCGACCGACTTCTTGAGCTGACCGAGGAGATGCCCCCTCTGGCCCAGCTCATCGAGAAGCCGGCGCTTGTAGCGCATGGTGGTCCTTGCGTCCATTGCTCCTCCTCCGAGTCCGAATGGGCAAATCCCTAGTCCCATGTGCGTTTCACCGGTCTTGGGCCCCCCCAAAGCGCCCGGCTGACGGACTCGAATCGTGATATGATCTCTGGAATCGTTCTAAAGTTCCAGCATTTTCTTTGGCGGGCGTCGATTCGGGAGCGAGGGGGTCATCCCGAGCGTTGCCAGATCCCCGGCAGGGGACCGGGATTGTGCAAGGGTGGTCCCGCGGCGTAAGGTCCATGGGGGAATAGATCCAGATTCGGCTCGGGGTTACAGGCCTGGGGCTGGACGAGCGATGGTGGAGGCAGGGGATGTTCGAGATCACGAGAGAAGTCAGCTTTTCCTACGGGCACCGCCTCCTCGGCCACGAGGGCAAGTGCGCCCGCCTGCACGGCCACAACGGCCGGCTCAGGGTGGCTTTGGCCGCCGAGAGGCTCGGACCGACCGGGATGGTCGTGGACTTCGGGGCCGTCAAGGGCATCGTCCGCGACTGGCTCGCGGAGACCCTCGACCACCGCCTGGTGCTCAGGGAGCGGGATCCGGCGGTCGCCGCCCTGAGGGCGATCGGGGAGCCGATCTACGTGGTCGACTTCGATCCGACCGCGGAGAATCTCGCGCGCCACATCTACGAGGGTCTTCTTCGGTTGGGACTTCCGGTCGTCGCGGTCTCGCTCGACGAGACCGAGGAATGCGCGGCGACCTACCGGCCCGGATAGGGTCCGGGTCGAGCCGCGCCCGCCGAGTCCTGGAGCGGCTGCAGGAGCAATGCCGCCCGCCATCGCGGGATCCGAGTGACGAACCAGACCGCTCCGAGGATGCAGATCAAGGCGCCGATCCTCACCGACCAAGGCGCTCCGAGCCTCTGCGCGACCGCGCCCTGGAGGACCGAGCCCACGGGCGTGAGGCCGACCAGGACGAACGTGTAGACGCTCAGGATCCTTCCCCTCATCTCATCGGGGGCGAGCCGCTGGAGGAGCGTGTTCGTCGTGGCGAGCTGGGTCACCATCGCGCCCCCGACAATGAACAGAAGGATCTCAGATAGCGCGAAGCTCCTCGAGTAGGAGAAGGCGACGAGGGAGAGCCCCAGGGTCGCCATGCCGAGGGCGACGAGGCGCGCGGAGCCCTTCGTGCTCGTCCGGCCCGCCAGCCTCAACGCTCCAACCACCGCCCCCGCTCCGAACGCCCCAAGGAGCAACCCGTAGGCGCGCGGCCCCTTTCCGAGCACGTCGTCGGCGAAGACCGGGAGGAGGATCGTGAAGGTGATGCCGAAGACGCTCGAGATCGCCACCGCTTGAAGGATCGAGCGGATGCGCGGCGTTGCGATCGTGAAGAGCAGGCCTTCCCTCACTTCCTGGAGAATCGGCCTCCGGGGACGCCTGGGCCTCTCGGGCAGGCGCATCGAGGCCAGGCCGACGATGATCGGCACGAAGGAGAGGCTGTTGAGGAAGAAGCAGGGCGCTTCTCCCGCCCCCGCGATCAGGATCCCCGCGATGGACGGTCCGATCACCCTGGCGACATTGAAGACCGAGGAGTTCAGCGCTACGGCGTTCAGAACGTCCTCCGCGCCGACCATCTCGATCACGAACGACTGGCGCGCCGGCATGTCGAAGGCGTTCACGGTGCCGAGGAGGAAGGCCACGACCAGGATGTGATGCACGGTCACGGCGCCCGTGAAGGTGAGAGTCCCCAGCGCCAAGGCAAGGCACAAGGAGACCGCCTGGGTGGCGATGATCAGCCTGCGCTTGGGGACCCGATCGACAATCACCCCCGCGAAGAGGGAGAAGAGCAGGACCGGCAGGAAGGTCGCCATCCCGGCCGCGCCCAGCCAGATCGGCTCGCGCGTCAATCGGTGGACGAGCCAGAGTATGGCGGAACTCTGCATCCAGGTTCCGATCAGCGACACGAGCTGGCCAAACCAGAACAGACGGAAGTTCCGATGACGGAGCGCGCGGAAGTAGTTGGAGAGGGCGCTCGTCCTCTGGCCGCTCCCCTCGCCTCCTCCGGTCCCGCCCTGGCCGGAGGCCTCCCCCTTGGCTCCCATAGGCCATCCATACTACTCCTCGGGCCGGGGATCGGGCCGGGGATCGAGCCGGGTTCCTCGACATGGGTTCCTCGACACGGATTCCCCGGCACGGCTCTCGACGGGGCTCATGGCGGACCGCCTCGCCGAGGCATGCGAACGGATGCCGGCCCTTGTCCCCAGGTGCTACTCTCTCGACCATGGAAACCGCGGCGCAGGCGGAGCAAGTCGTCATCGTCGGGGCCGGACCGGCCGGGATCGCCGCGGCGATCCAGCTCGCGCGCCTTGGCGTGAGGACCTTGCTGCTGGAGCGCGCGCAGCCGGGAGGGCTTCTCTCTAGCGCGGCCCTCGTGGAGAACTACCCCGGCTTTCCGTCGGGCGTCAGCGGCCCGGCTCTTGCGCGGATGTTCGTGGAGCAGGCGTTGCGCTTCGGGGCGACACCCATCCCCGCGGAAGTGACATCGCTGGCGCGCACCGAACGTGGATTCCGGGTCGCGACCGCCGCGGGAGTCTACACCTCCCAGATCGTCCTCATCGCGAGCGGAACCGATCCCCGCAGGCTGCCGGCGCTGAGTCTGTTCGCCGGCATGGAGGACAGGGTGGTCCATGACGTGCGTCCGCTCCTCGCTGCGGAAGGGAAGCGGATCGCGATCGTCGGGGCCGGGGACGCGGCGTTCGACTACGCCTTGAATCTCTCGATGAAGAACGAGATCCAGATTCTCAATCGAGGGACGCGGCGCAGGTGCCTTCCGCTGCTTTGGGAGAGAAGCCGGGCCGTGCCGAGCATCAGCTACCGCCCGGAGACGTCGATCATCGGGGCCTCCAGGTCCGGGCTCGGACGGATCGCCCTCGAGTGCTCGGGCCCCGCGGGTCCGATCCGCATCGAAGTCGACTATCTGCTCGCCGCGCTCGGGCGCGATCCATCGCTCTCCTTCGTCGCCCCGGAGCTGATGGAGAAGGCCGCCGAGCTGGAGCAGCGGGGTCTGCTCCACTTCGCCGGGGACGTGAAGAATGGGGACTGCCGGCAAGCCGCCGTCGCGGTCGGCGACGGCGTGCGGGCCGCGACCAGGATCCGCCTCGTCCTGGAAGGGGGGCTCGCATGAGGGTCATCGCCCGCAGCGGAGAAGAACGTGTCGCCGTCGTCTACCTTGCCGAGATGCGCGATGGCCGCCACGTCGAGTTCGCCGAATCGATCCAGCCGCCCATTCCCCGGGAGGACAAGTGGGTCCTTCTGATCTCGACGATGTTCGGGTGCCCGATTCGCTGCCTCATGTGCGACGCCGGGGGGCACTACCGCGGCCGGATGACGAAGGATGAGATTCTCGGGCAGATCGACTACCTGATCGGTCGCCGTTTCCCGGACGGCCTGCTGCCGGCCGGTCAGATCAAGATCCAGTTCGCGCGCATGGGGGAACCGGCGTTGAACCCGGCGGTCCTGGATGCTCTCGAGGAGCTCCCGGGCCGCTATCGCGCCCGGGGGCTGATGCCTTCGATCTCGACGATGGCTCCCGCGGGAGCAGACGCCTTCTTCGAACGGCTGCTCTCGATCAAGAATGCCCTCTACTCCCGCGGCCGCTTTCAGCTCCAGTTCTCGATTCACACGACCGACGAGCCTCTGCGGGACGGGCTCATTCCCGCGAGGAAGTGGACGCTGGGGCAGATCGGTCGATACGGCGAGCGGTTCCACTCGGACGGAGACCGGCGGATCACTCTCAACTTCGCGTTGCCCGCGCGGTTTCCGATCGACCCTGCCGTCATGTTCAGGCACTTCGATCCGGAGAGGTTCCTCGTCAAGATCACGCCGCTGAATCCGACCTATCGCGCCCGTGAGAACCGGATGGAGACGCATGTCAGGACGGGAGGGGAGCCGTTCGATCGTGGCGTCATCGACTCTCTGCGGGAAGCAGGGTACGAGGTGATCGTGAGCATCGGTGAGGAGATGGAGAGCCAGATCGGAAGCAACTGCGGGCAGCTCGTGCGCCGCCACCTCGCCGCCGCCGAGCCGATTCCGGACGGGTACGGGATGTGCGCGCTCCGGACCGAGGGGAACGCCCCCCCGGCCGGCAATTCCATGCGGCGGGGGATCGAATTCTCCTGCTGAGGCGGGCCGGCAGGGTCGCTATTCTACTCGACGACCTTCCAGGAACGAGGAGCGAGGCGTGCTCGACAAGGAATGCGGCGGAGCGGGCCAGGGCCCGGAGGGAGACCGGGCCCACGACGGGAGACAGGTGCGCGAGCCGGCGCAGCCCGGGCAAGGGGTGCTCGAGCTGCGGCGCCGGGCGCTTGCCTTCGGCTTCGGATTCATAGCCCTCTCGATCCTCGCGCTGCTTGTCGCGATCTACCTCCAGATCGTCCGACCGATCCTCTGGGCGAGCACGCTCGCCGTCCTCTTCTATCCCCTGCACCGAGGGATCCTCCACCTCGCCCGGAGGAGGGCGATCGTGGCCGCGTCGATCAGCACGGTCCTCTCGGTGGCGATCCTCTTCATCCCCGCCTTTCTCATCACATTCAATCTGGTGAGCGAGGTGCGCAATCTCTGGCCCGGCATCAGGGACAGCCTGGGCCCGGAGGCCTATCAGTCGATCTCGCGATGGCTCGAGGAGTCCCCCTTCAAGGGCGTCACGCACTTCCTGGTCGGCACGCGGCCCGATACGGGACCGATGGCGATCGAGGCGGAGCTGGAGAAGGGCGTCACGTGGATGCAGGGGTTCCTCCTCGACAAGATGAGAAGCGTCACGCTCGGCGTGCCGGCCCTTCTCTTCGAGGCCGCAATCACCCTGCTCGCCTTTTTCTTCTTCCTCCGCCACGGGCCGGGCTGGATCGAGGCGATCCAGGGGGCTCTTCCGCTGGAACCCGACCACTCTCGCCGGCTCTTCAGGATCGCCGGACAGACGATCAACGCCGTCTTTCGCGGCGTGATCCTGACGGCCGCGACGCAGGCGGTCCTCGCCGGCGTGGGTTTCTGGGTCGCCGGAGCCAAGGTCCCGATCCTGCTCGCCTTCGTGACCTTCATCGCGGCGCTGATCCCGTTCGTCGGCCCTGTGGCGGTCTGGCTTCCCACGGCGCTGGCTCTCTATATCTCGGGGAAGACCGGCGCGGGGATCGGCCTTGCGATCTACGGCACGCTCGTCGTCAGCCTCGTCGACAACTTCCTGCGCCCCTACCTGATCGGCCGCGAGATGAAGCTCCCCGTCCTCTGGCTCTTCCTCTCGATCCTCGGCGCGCTCAGGCTCTTCGGATTCCTCGGAGTCGTGGTGGGCCCCGCGGCGCTCGCCCTCGCCTTCGCCTGCTACAGGATCTACACGGAAGGCAGGAGGTCGGCGGCCTAGGGCCCGGGGTCGATCGAGATCAGCTCCCGCGGGATCCGCGCGACCGCCGCCAGGCGACCCAGAGTCGACGGGCCGCGAGGGCGAGGGCCAATCCGATCGCGGCGTAGATCCCTCCTCGGAGGACCGGCGGGAGGGGGGAGGCCCGGAGGAGCCGTCCGAAGAGGGCCATCCCGACGACGAGCCCCCAGCTCCTGAGCGATAGGAACCCGCCGATGCAGCGGCCATCGCCCCGCTCCTCGACTCTCCGCACGAGCCCCCGCGCGGCTCGATCAAGGATGAGCCTCGACTTCAGGAGAGCCAGTCCCGCCGAGAAGAGGAGAACCGCGTAGCGCAGGGGCGATGAGCTTCCGAGGATCCAGAACGCCCCCGCTCCGGCAAGCCCGGCGCCGACCAGGGTCCAGAGCAAGGCGGCGGCCAAGAGATGGGTCCGCATCGAGGCCGCGGGCTTCAGCGATCGGAAGGCGCTCATCGCGTCGTAGATTAACCTGCCACGGCCGTGACCGGAATGGTTCGTTAGGTGACGGCCTCGATCGAGATGTGATAGTCTGCCGGGCTCGCTTCTCGGGATGGAATCGCGCGGCGGCCCGAGACACGCGGGGCCGGGCGAGGACGCGCCCGAGGGAGCGAGGCGGCCGCGAGCCCGGAAGAGGAGGGAGCTTTGAGCGAGACACCCACCGTTTACTTCTCCGTCGACGTGGAAGCGTCGGGCCCCTTTCCGCCCGAGTTCAACCTCGTCTCGATCGGCGCCGTCGAAGTGCGTTCATCCGGCGGGGAACACCGCCTCGGGCGGGAGTTCTATGTCGAGCTGAAGCCGATCTTCCCCGGTTTCCGGGCGGAATCGATGGCGGTCCACGGAATCGCCCGCGAGCACCTCGAGACGAAAGGCGCCGACGCCCGAGAGGCGATGGAGGCGTTCGCGGCATGGACCCGCTCCTGTCTTCAACCGGGCGAAGCCCCGGTCTTCGTCGGGCACAACGCGGTCTTCGACTGGGCCTACATCAACTACTACTTCCAGCACTTCGGAATGGAGAACGTCTTCGGGTACAAAGCGCTCGATTCCAAGTCGCTGGCCGTCGGCGTGCTCGGCATCTCCTGGTGGGATGCGAACAAGGACTTCCTTCTGACCAGGATCCCGGGACTGGTCGGGATCGCTCCCGAGGAGGCCCACAACGCTCTCCACGACGCGCGATTCCAGGCCCGGATCCTCGCGGCCCTTCTCGATTGGAAACGGTGAGCCGTACTGCCGGCATCCGGGGCCGCGCGCGCTGCAGGGAAGAACGGGCCCCGCTTCTCGGCGCACACATGTCGATCGCGGGCGGGCTGCATCATGCGATCGAGCAGGCGGCGATCCACCGCTGCGCCGCCGTGCAGCTCTTCAGCAAGTCCTCGAACCAGTGGGCCGCCCGGCGCATCACGCAGGAGGACGTCGACCGCTGGACTGCCGCCCTGGCGCGGAGCCCGATGGCGACGGTGGCGCATGACTCCTACCTGATCAATCTCGCCTCGCCGGATCCAGAGCTCTTGCGGAAGTCGCGGGCGGCCTTTCTCGAGGAGGTCCGGCGGTGCGATCTCTTGGGCATTCCCTTCCTCGTCTTCCATCCCGGCGCGCACATGGGGGTAGGAGAGGACGAGGGACAGAGCGCGGTCGCCCGAAGCCTGGACTGGGTCTGCGAGCGATCAGAGGCTTCGAGGACCCTCCTGCTCCTCGAGACGACCGCGGGCCAGGGGACGAGCCTCGGATACCGCTTCGAGCACCTGGCGGCGATCCTCGAGCGGAGCCGGGCCGCGCAGAGGCTCGGGGTCTGCCTCGACACATGCCATGTCTTCGCGGCCGGCTACGACATCCGGACGGAAGAGGGATACGCGTCGGTCATCCGGGAGTTCGATCGCCGTGTCGGTCTGCGGATGCTCCGCTGCTTCCACGTGAACGACTCGAAGAGGGAGCTGGGCTCCCGCGTCGATCGCCACGAGCACATCGGCAAGGGGCATATCGGTTCCCGCGCCTTCGGCTTTCTGATGAGGGATGAGCGCTTCGCCGGGATCCCGAAGATCCTCGAGACGCCGAAGGAAGGCGAAATGGATCGGAGGAACCTGGCTCTTCTGCGGAGACTCGCCTCGATGGACGACTCCCCGCGGGCGCGGGGAAGCGGCCCAGGATAGGCCGCTCCGCGCCCGAGGGTAGGAAAGTCTCTCTCCCGCGAGTGCGGGAGGCCCGCGTCACTTGAGAATCGTGATTCGTCTCTGTTCGCTGATGCCGTCTCCCTCGATCCGCAGGAAGTAGATCCCCGCGTCGAGGCGCCTGAGGCTCCACTCGATCCCCGAGCCCGCTGCGGCGGCATCGATGCTCATCTGGTCGATCCGCCTGCCGGAGACATCGTGCAGGGTCGCGCCGAGCCGCCCGGAAGCGGCGCCGGCCACCTGGATGCGGATCCCGTCCTGCGCGGGATTCGGGAAGACCGCCACGGGAGAGTCCGCGCCCGAGATCCCCTCCGGCGCGTCGACGGTCAGATCGGCCGATCCACCGGCCGCGTGGTAGCGGGCCGCGAACTCCTGAAAGAAGAGGTTCGAGACACGGAAGTCCTCGATCATGAGCAGATTCTCGTCGTTCTCGTTGTTCGCGGCGTTGGACCAGTTGGAGCTTCCGGTCACCGTGATGGGGCGGCCCAAGTGCTGGTTTACGTCGAGGATCATGTACTTGTGGTGCAGCGATCCGGTCTCCGCGTCCAGCCAGACGTCCGCCGGGGGATCCCACGGATACGACCCGGTGCCGATCATGTTGTGGTACTGGCTGTACTGGCTGCCCTGCTCCGCGCGGTCGAAGACGCCGCGCACGGGGTAGCCGGGAACGGAGGTGAACCTCTCCTGGAGGGCGATGTTCACATCGGCGCGCGTGAAGGCGAGGATGCCGAAGTGGGCCGAGCTGGCCGAGGCGCCGATCCATCCGCAGAGCGCCCCGATCTGGTTGTCGGAGGGGCCGAAATAGACGGCCGCCGGCCGCCCGCTGATGTTGAATCGCTTCGGCGTGTCGTCCAGCTTGAGGGCGCCGAAGCGGGAGAGGTCCGGGTCGGGCGAGTTGCCCGATGACCCCCACATCTCGTTGATCTCGGCCGTGTAGACCTCCGCGAGGGATTCGTCCTGGATGAGGACGATGTTCTGTATGTCTGTGTAGGTCCCCTCGGAGTTGATGTTCCACGATCCCGTCAGCACCCAATCGTCGGAGAAATCGGTGTCCAGGCGATGATCGAAGACCCAGAACTTATCGTGCATCAGCCCGCCGCCCGAGTTGTTGGGGCCGTAGGAGTCGTCGATCACGGTGATGCCGGCCTGGACGAGGCGCAGGACTTGCTGCTGCATCTGGTCGCGGTTCTCCGTGACGAAGCGGATCGCCACGCCCCGATTGTGAGCGGCGATCAGCGCGTCGGCGGGAGACTGCAGATCGAAGCTGTAGATGGCGACGTCGATCGAGTGATCCGCGGCCGCGATCCGCTCGACCAGCACTGCGGCAAGATCGGTGTTGCCGTTGGCGGGCTCGCCCAGGGCCAGGGCCGTCTCGACGCTCTTGTTGAAGTAGACCCGCGTCTCGCCGGAGGAGCGGCTCCCTGAGCAGAAGCGCAGCCCGGGGAGGCTCGTCTCGCCGTCCTCGTTCTCGCTCGTCACGCGATACATGTGGATGAGGGCCGGGGAGAGACCCGTGGCGGTCAGCGAGTGCGCAGTGACCGGCGTCGGATCGTAGACGGAGCCAAGTTCGTAGGAGGTTGTGTATCCGAACTCGAGACGCGAGTCCGCAGGATAGTCGGTCTCCCATTCGATCGTGACCTGGTTCGGCTGGATGTCGGTCTCGTGGGGGAGCACCGTGAAGGCGGGGCCCGGAAGAGGGATGATGTCGGCTTGCCGGCGCGGGAGGATCTCGTAGCCTGACGTGTAGGGGGGCGAGAACCCGCCGAACTGCTTCAGGACGCCGATCACATCGAAGTGCGCCTGCGGCGGGGGGAGGCTCCCCACGCCCGTGTCGCCGTCGATCCACATGTCGCAGGTCCCGGACTCGTCATGAAGGGTGACGAGCTGATTCGGACCCCAGGTCCCCGTGTAGCTCACGCGGGGCAGCCGGATCAGCATGCTCTCCTGAGGCTCGCAGTAGTTCTGGCCGAACTGGTTCGCCACCTGGCTGCAGTTCATCGTATAGGGCTCGGGGAGAGGCTGGCCCGTCGCGTGGACCGTCCATGTGTTGAGAGCGACCTCGGTGTGGCCCCGGTAGTGAGCAATCGTCCCATTGAAGGTGATGGAGTCGCCGATCGCGAAGGTGGCGGGGACGGAGCTCTTGTAGATCATCACGGCGCCAGTCGCGTCCTGGACATAGACCTCGGTGTAGGAGGACGTGAATGTCCCTGTGCCCGCCGTGACGACTCCGGTGACGCTCACCGCCGTCCCGATGGTGTAGGGCGCTATGGGAATCCCGCGATAGTCGTTGCAGTGGAGGTTTCCCATCGGCACCGCCATGGCGGCATGGCCCGCGAGGGGGATGAGCAGAAGGGCGATCAGGATCGTTCGTCCGGATGGGCGGCGTGGCATGGTGCCTCCTCGTAGCGTGGTGGTGGCGTCTCCTGAGAGTCGATCTCACACAATTATACCATGGCGGGGCTTCCTGGGGCAGCACGATCCCGAGCGCCATCTGCTAGGATCCGGGCAGGGAGGGAGGCATGAGAAGGAGGGCAGTGGCGGTCTGGGACCTCAGATCGGGGCCGTGTCGCGCGATCGTGGTGTTCGGTCTCTTTGCCCTGGCCGTGCAGAGCCCGTGCCGCGCCCAGCCGGCGCCCGAGAACCCGATCCTCGATCCCGCGCAGGAAGCGCTCGCGCAGCAGATCTTCAACGAACTGGTCTCTCCATGTTGCTGGACGACGACGGTCGCGCAGCATGGCTCCGGGGCCGCGCCAAGGATTCAGGCCGAGGTGCGAGGGATGATCGCGGGCGGAATGGGTCACGCGGCGATCGTGGACCACTACGTTCAGGAGTACGGCGAGCGGATCCTCGCCAAGCCCAAGAAGAGGGGATTCAACCTCGCCGCCTACTGGGTACCGTATGCGGCGATCGCGATCGGGCTCGCGGCGATCGCGACGGTCTTCCGCCGACGAATGGGGACGGCGAGACGGCCTTCCGACAGCGGGAAGGAAGCGACCTCGGGAGCGGCGCGGGCGGCGCCGACGGCCGCGGGGCCCCCGCCTGCGGGCACGGACGAGGAATACCGGAGGCGCCTCCAGGAAGAGGCGCGCCGGCTCTCCTAGGCGCGCTAGGTCAGGAACATCGGCAGGCCGATCTTGGAGTTGATCCGCGGCCGGTAGTTCTCCGCATCGTAATAGGCGGCCACATCCACGGCCCTCTTTCCGGAGATCGCCGTCTCGATCGGAACGACGGCGTAGCACCCGTCTCGCAGGGCGACCATCTCGCCGCGCTTCCCCTCTTGGAGTCTGGCATAGGCAAGCTGGGCGAAGTTCGTCGCGACCATCCGATCGACCGAATCGGGAGGACCGCTCCGCATCAGATAGGCGAGCCGCTGCACGAGCACCGATCTGCCCGTGATCCTCTCCAGCTCCGCGCCGACAAGATCGCCGATTCCGCCCAGTTTCATGTGCCCGTACGCATCCGGCGAACCGCTCTCGATCCTCGATCCACCCTTCAGCGTCGCCCCCTCGCTTATCACGAGGATCGCGTAGTGGCTCGGATTGCAGTCCTGGTCCTCGCAAAGGAAGCGAGAGAGCTTTCCGAGATCGACGGGAACCTCGGAGATCGCGGTACGGTCGGCGCTGCCGAGGAATCCGGTGAAGAGCGCTGTCTCACCGCAGTAGCGCCCAAAGAGCTCGACCACCGCGATCCTCTCGTGGGAGCCGGCGGGCGTGCGCAGATCGATGAGGAAATTCACGCTCCTCGTCACGGCCGTGGAGAAGCCTATGCAGTAGTCGGTCCCCGGAACGTCGTTGTCCATGGTCTTGGGAATCCCCAGGACGGGGAAGCCCATCTTGTTCAAGTGGACAGCGTAGCTCAGCGTGTCGTCCCCCCCGATGGCGACGAGCGCGTCGAGGCGCAAGGCCTTGAGGACGGCCAGGACATGGTCGGTCAGATCCGCCGTCTTCGCATCCGGCGGGACGGCCCCCTCCAGGTGAGCGGGAAGCTCGGAGCGCTTGACCTTGGCCGGATTGGTGCGGGATGTGTGAAGGAAGGTCCCTCCGTGGCGGTCGACGGTGCGGACCCGAGTGCGATCGAGGGGGATCACCGATGCCCCGTCCGGCCTCGCGGTGTCGATCTCCAGGAGCCCCAGCCAGCCGCGCTTGATTCCGAGGACCTCGCAGCCATCATCGGCTGCGCGCAGCGTCAGGGCCCTGATCGCGGCGTTCAAACCAGGGACATCGCCTCCGCCCGTCAGAACGCCTATCCGCTTGAGCCGGCTCATTCGTCCCCTCCTTGTGTCGACGGCGCTTCATGCGCCGTCCCCGTCGGTCCTTCGAGCAACGTGAGACATGGTGGATCGGTCTCGATCCTGGCTTCGAGCCCCACGGGGAGAGGCTGAAACACCTTCTCGTGTCCGTAGGGGAATCCGGCGATCGACGGGACTCCCAGGCAACCGACGTGATCATGAAGGACGGCGGCGAGCGCCTCCGCTCCGGAAGCGCCGTCCCTCGGGACGCAGTTCGTGAACTGCCCGAGCACAAGTCCAGCCAGTCCATCGAGGGCGCCCGCGGATCGCATCTGCGTCAGCATCCGGTCCACGCGCTGGGGCGGTTCATCGATCTCCTCGAGGACGAGGATTGCGCCGCGCAGCGAGGGGAGGAAGCGGGTTCCGACGAGGGAGCAGAGAAGCGAGAGGTTCGCGGGGATGAGCGGTCCCTCGGCTGAGCCGCTCCGCCATGCCGCCAAGGGGTGCGCCTCGGCCGAGCCGTGCGGGTCGAGGGCGCCGTGCGGGTCGAGGGCGCCGTGCGGGTCGAGCGCGCCGATCGCTCCGAGCGGCCGGGGATCGCGGAGAATCCGCAACATCCTCGTCACGAGCGGCTCCGGAGCCCCTCCGCCGAGGTCGGTCGCGATCATCGGACCCGAGAGCCCTGTCCAGCCGAAGCGTCCCCAGAAGAAGAGGTGAAGCGCCGTCAGGTCGCTTCGCCCCACGATCCAGCAGGGGGGCGTGCCCTGGGGGAGATCCTCGAGGAGTTCCAGCAACCTCGTACAGCCCACGCCGCCCCGCGCAGCGAAGACCGCCCCGATGGACGGATCGAGAAGGAACTCCCTCAGCTCGCGCGCGCGACTCGCGTCCGGTCCGGCCCAGACCCCGTCATGGATGCCGCAGCTCGTCCCGACCACGACCTCGAATCCCAACCGGCGAAGACGCTCGATCCCGGCCTCGAGCGCCTCCCTCGGGGCGGGGCTTGCGGGCGCCGTGACCGCGACACGGGCGCCGGGTCCTAGCAAGGGTGGATCGACTCTCCGCATGGCGGGAGATTACCACCGTCTTTGAGCGTCGCGCAGCAGAGGGGAGAGGCGCAAGGATGCTCCCCAACATCCTCGGACGGCGAGCGGTCGACCGTCGTCAAACCGCTCGTGCTCAGCGCTCGCCGGTTCTCTTCGGGACGAGGAACAACTCCGGCCGGGTCGGCATCCCCGTCACGGGCCAGAAGCTGGTCTCGTCGTTGAACACGCGCCGCTGGCTCTCGTAGTGGTCCGCGATGCGTGGGAGCCCGCCATAGTCCAGATGCGATCCCCGAAGCCTGACCAGGTTGATGATCACCGCGCCGAATCGGCGCGACCGGATCGCGTCGTGCATTTCCTCCAGGAGCCGCTGCCGGATCTGCCCCTTCTCCGCCCGAAGGACGTCGAGCACGGCCATTCCCTGCGCGTGCGTCTCCTTGCCGGCCAGCGCCGCGAGATAGCCGTGGCTCGGCATGAGGACCTCTCCATCGACCCGGGCGATCATCTCGATCAAGCGCCGTCCCTGAGCTTCATCCTCCTTCGTCGGTATCTGCTTCCCCGGGGAGTAGACGAGGATCGCGAGCTGGACGATCCACGCCAGGAAGCAGAGAGACGGGACCGCCCTCCCGCGCAGGCTCGGCGCGATCGCCCCCGCGCGCGGGGCCGTACGCCTGCCCCATTCGATCAGCGCGTGGGAACCGAGCCCGGCGAGGATGGCCAGGGCGGCGCAGGCAGGGATCAGGACATTGTCATACCCGCCTTCGTGGAGGCGGGACACGTAGGAGGTCCCGATCATCGCGAGCGCGAAGAGGGGATAGAAGAGGCGCCCCCGGATAGCCGCGCCGCGCGAGAGAACGAACCAGGGAACGGAGAGGGCGATCGCGAGCGGAAGATGCGGGAGCAGATCCTTGATCCAGAACTGGACATAGACCTCGGGCAGGATCGGATGGCGGCGGGGCAGCTCGAAGACATAGTAGCTGTACCAGCCGTGATGGACCGCGTTCAGTAGCAGCGTGCTTCCCCCGATCAGCACGGCCTGGGAGAGCAAGAGGATCAGGCCGCGCCGCGGATCGGCGACGAGAATCGCCAGGACGACCGCACCGATGGCGGGGAGGGTCGATTGCTTCGTCAGGAAGGACAGACCGAGGGAAAGGCCGGCGAGAAGAAGCCATCGAGGCGAACGCTCGCCCAGCGAGAGGTAGCTGCCGAGCAGGAGGAGGGCGATGGCGAGGCTGTCGACCCGCGCGATGTCGAGCCAGGCCCCCGAGATCCGGAACGTCGCCGCGAAGAGGCCGGCGCTGATCAGGGGGAATCTCCACCCGCGCGTCTCCCGCCGGACTAGGAGGGCGATCAGGGCCAGGATCGCGAGCGAGGAGAGGAAGGACAGGAGCCGCAGCGGCAGGAATCCGACTCCCGTCACAAGGGAGATCAGGGCGGCCAGGTAGAAGTAGAAGGGGGTGTAGATGTAGGGGATGAAGGCGAGCGAGGGCGCTCCGTAGAGCGGTCTCCCCGCGAGGATCCACCCGACGTGATCGACCGCGCCCCCTTCCATCCACTCCAGCTCGAACGGATAGCCGATGCGCGAGAGCGCGATCGCGATGTAGGCGCCGATATAGGCCAGCCCAAGCGCGACGGCAACCGCGCCCAGCAGGCGGGTGGGAGAGTCGGCCGGCTGCTCCTTCATGCGATCGACGGATGCGCCCTGGGGCTCCGCCTAGCGCGCGCCCTGGCCCACCGCGGGAGAGCCGCGCCGCGCGTACTCGTCGAACAGGCGTCCCCACGGGGTGGTCTCGCGCCACCGCTCGAAGACCTTCCGATCGCGCGCCGGCCAGCGGTAGTAGTCGTGATAGACTTCGCTGCCCAGGATGAAGGCATTCACCAAGGGCGTGCGGAAGAAGAAGTTCTGGAAACGCTTCAGCGGCCCGAACCAGAGCAGGTCGCCCACGCGGCTCGCGCCGTTGTCTCCGACCTGGAATCCCCACGACTCGGCCAAGGCGCCGTCGCCGACAATCTCGACGTCCCGCAGGTCGCCGCAGCCGAGCCCCTTCTCGTGCGCGATCCGGATGTAGTCGATCGACATCGGATCGAACCCCATCATCCGCGCGGCGAGAGCGTCGATCGCGACCTGATCCGCGGAAGCGAGCATCCAATTCTTGATCTCCGGGAACATGGTGCGCGGCCCCGGCCCGTTTCCCGCCGTGGTTCCATCCATGACGGCGAAGATGCCCGAGTGGATCTCTTTCTGGATGGCGAGAAGATCGACGAGAGTCTGATGGATCCAGGAGTGGGTGTAGTGGCGCTTGGTGTTGAGGAGTCCGCCGAAGGCGTTCTTCATTGCGCCTGTCGTCGTCGTGTAGATGTGGCACTTTACCGTCGGCAGATGAACGATGTTCTTGCCGAAGAAGTAGTCCGGAACCGTGATCCCCTCGGGATAGATGCGGTCCAGGACGAGCATCGGCGCCTTCGGCCTATAGACGACCCACTTCATGTCCTCGGGCTTGAAGTTGTAGAGGACGGGGACCTTGTACTCGTGGAAGAGGGGAACGTAGTGGTTGAGATCCTCTCCCTTGAACGCGTTGGTGACGACCGTCTTGTTCTGGACGCAGACCTGATCCTCGAATCCCGCCGCGCGGAGCGCGAGGATCGTCCCCTCGAGCTGCCACGGGGTCGTGTTGGCGCCCGGAAAGGGGAAGTGCCAGGAGATGTTGTCCTTCAGGATGGTGGTCTTCGATGGGTCCAGAACCTCACGCACGCGCGCGAGGTCCATCAGACGCCGGATGTCGTCGAGGATCGTCTCGGGGCGCGCTTTCAACGCGGCGACGATGGGCTTGGCCATTGCGATCTCTGCGATCTCCTCTCTCGTTGTGACGATTCCGCGTGTTGCCCGCTCCCACACGCCGGGCGGGGGGCGGTGCGGGATCCTGCCCGGCGCGCCACTGTTGATTGATTATCGGCCTGTGGGCCGCGCGATTGCAACCCGAAGAGCGGAGGCGCAAGGCGAGCGTCTCAGATGCGATCAAACGGATCTAGCGGAGGCTGACAAGGAGCACTCCGACAAGGGCCAGAAGGGTCGCGGCGATCTTCCGCTTCGTGAGCCGCTCGTGGAGCAAGATGACCGACAGGATCAGGATGAAGACTGTCGAGGACTGGTTCAGGATGGCCGCGATGCTCGCCAGCGTGTACTTCATGCCCCCGATCCATAGCATCAGCGACAGATACGAGCCGAGGACGGTCGCCGGGACCATGCGCCGCCAGACATGCGTCGGCCGCCACACCCCCAGGTACTCCCTTCTGCGCGCGGAGGCGATCGCGAACGCGAGGAGGACGGCGGCGCTGCCCGCCTGTCTCACGGTCGCGACCCAGAGAACCGGCCAGCGCCCGAGCACCGGTTTGGCGACCACGATTCCCAGGGCGAGAAAGCAGAGACCGAGGATGCCCAGCGCGACTCCCTCGATCAGATGCTTGCGCGAGCGATCCGGCGGGGGTGTGAGAGTGGCCGATAAGAGGACCGCGCCCATGATCAGGCACATCCCGACAAGGTCGCGCGCGCCGATCCGCTCGCCGAGCGTCAGGAATGCCAGGAGAACCGTGATCGGCGAATAGAAGGTATCGATGATCGCGGTGACTCCGGCGCCGACCATGTTCAGACTCTTGTGAAAGAGCGTGTCGGCGATCACGATCCCCAGAATGCCGCTCGCCACGAGAACCAGGTAGTCGCGGGGGGGAACCGGCGGCAGGTCGGGCCCCCGCACGATCAGAGTCGTGGCCAGGAGCAGGGGCAGGCTGAAAGTCACGCGGAAGAGGTTCAGGGCAACGGGGGAGACCGTCTCGCCCGAGCGCTTCAGCAGAATCACCGCGAAGGCCCAGAATACCGCGCACCCCAGAGCGAAGGCTTCCCCCACCGCGATCCCTCCCCGTTCCCGTCAAGGGATCATAGAGGCATGGCGGCCGTGACGATAGGTGGAGGGAAGGCCGAGGGCGCGTCGGTTCTGCGGGCGCTACCTGGATCGGCGGGTCCGGGTCAGTAGGCGGCTCCGCTTGTCAGAATCACGACTATCAGCGCCGCCAGCGCTCCCCAGACGACGACCGATGTGGTCGCCCCGACGCGGCCGTGGAGCATGGCGCCTGCGTAGATGGAGGACAAGCGCTTCGACGTGTCGCCGGAGAACGGCTCCCTGTACGGAAACGTCTGCCCAAGAACGGAGAGAGAGACCGTGTTCTTGTAGAGGAGACCGGTTCGGATCTGCCACCCCAGGTCCGTGCTCCCCGATGACTCCTCCTTGCTGCTCCAGGCGGGCCCCGCCGTGGCCTGAAGAGCCCAGCGCGGATGTACGGGCCAGGTCAACCTCGGACCCAATCCCAGTCGTCCGTCGTCCCTGCCCAAGGTCGCGGTGACTCCGAAGCCGACAGTGGGACCGGTGGCACCCGCGGCGGTCTTCCTTGTCACGTCCACTCCGATCTCCCCGTGGAGCCGGTAGGTCGACTCTTGGTAGTACTTCACCGAGGTCTCAGCTCCAACGAAACCGCCGCTCTCGAAGAACGGGCGGATCCGCAGCCGCGACGGACTCGATCCCGTGGTCTGAGCCTGCGCGGCGCCGACGTAGAGGAAGACGAGGAGCGCACCGACGCCGTGAGTCAGGCATCGCCGAGCGGAGTGATTCAAAGACTCCAAGCTTCGAGGATCACCTCTCGATCCAGATGACGCGCGCCGGTTCGTCCGACCC
Organism: Candidatus Eisenbacteria bacterium; assembly: GCA_016867495.1. Taxonomy (NCBI): domain Bacteria; phylum Candidatus Eiseniibacteriota; species Candidatus Eiseniibacteriota bacterium. Next base: position 27,934 of record VGJL01000009.1, read on the forward strand.
GAGCACGCGGCAGGAATAGACGCCGGCGGCGACCTGTCGCCCGTGGTCATCGCGCCCGTCCCAGCGGAAGACGACCACGCCGGGCTCCTCTCCTCGCGCGCAGCGACTCAGGGCACGGACGCGCCTGCCCGAGGAGTCGAAGATCTCCAGAGTCGGGATCTTCCCTAGATCGATGCTCGGGGCCTCGAAGGCCATCGTGACCTCGGCGTGGCCCGCGGGATTCGGAAACGGGTGGCGCCGGATCTGTGACCGCTCCGCGTCCGGCCTCTCGTCAGCGGTCGCAGGATCTCGGAACAGGTCGCTCCACTCCCAGATCACCTTGTCCAGGTTCGAGGATTGCAGTCGCCCCGTGAACCAGATGGTCATGTCCCCTCGCTCGCGGAAACCGATCTCGACAATGTGCATGTCGGTGCTCTGCCAGGCGGTCGCCCAGAGTCCCTCCATGGTCGCGCGTATCCCCACGCCTGGATCCAGCGTCTGGTAATAGGCGTCCCAGGGCTCGATGCCGAAGGCGCCTGAGATGTCGCTGTTGTTCGTGCTGATCGACTGGCCGTTCATGTACTCGGGCATGGGCAGGCGCACGGCGTAGAACCCCTGGTTCTTCGAGGTCTTGATGACCCCCGCGCCTCCCTCGGGCACGTAATAGTTGAGGAACCCTCCGGTGGCCGCGCGGAAAGGCTGAAGGGATGCGAAGGCCGTCTGCAGATGCGTCATCGGGTCGCTCCCCAGGTCCATCGTCAGAACCCAGCGGCAGGCCATGGTCCGGGGAAGCGCATTGGCCCAGTTCGTCCCCGAGGAGGAGTTCCAGTCGTGTAGCGAGGCCACCGTCCCGTACTCGTTGACCGCGGTCACGCTACTGGCGTAGCCGGGGAATCCGAAGTTGACCCAGGCGGGCGTCCCGTCGTCAGGCTCCCAGGCGCAGATCACATGATGCCACTGCTGGGTGATCCCGCTGGGCAGGGTGTAGAACTGCAGCTTGCGGGCCGACAGCGTCGTGTAGGGCGGCTCGACATAGCCGCCCCAGCAGGCGGTCGAGCGACAGGCGAAGCTGTACGACCAATCGCCGAAAGTGCAGCAAGCCTTCAGGTCCAGGAGATCCAGGGTCGTCGACGGATGAAGCGCGCGGAGGCCGTCGAGGATCCCTTGGAATTCCTCCTCGGCCTCAACGGGCAGGAAGGTCCAACCCGACACCCGCCCGCGAATGGAGGGCCAATAGGCGCTGAAGGTCGTTTTCATCTCCGTGCCGGCCAGTTCGATCCAGTCGGCCAGCAGATAGCCGTGGGCGTAGCCCATGTCGTAGTGCGAGCCCCATACGTGAAGCACGCTGATTCCCTGACCCTGAGCAAGATCCTGGTCCAGGATTCTCCCCTGCACCGGCTCCTGCGCGCGGCCCGTGGAGGCGATAAGGAACGTCCCCATGGCCACGGCGAGCAGAGTCAAACGGAGAGCCGCGGCTGGCCGGGGTGTTTGAGCCGAAGGGCGGCGCAGTGTCATGGCGGGCAGCCTCCTTGTGGCTGCATCCATGGCAACACGGACGGATTCTGCAGGAACCACAGGATCGAATGAGACGAGCGCTGGAGCGCGTGGGATTCTGCCCCTCGCTGATGACTGTGCAATCTTGATCAGTGCCAGCGACCTCTCATACAGTATGTGCGCAATCCCTCTCGCTCTATGCTTTGACACGCTTCGATTGCTTGTCCAACTTCCTCTTCGCCTCTTCGTCATGCTTGCGTGTCTTCTGCTTCTGGCCCTTCTCCTTGTCCTTCTTCCCGCCCTTGTCTCCCATCGAGCATCTCCTTTTCAGGGTCCCTACATGTCGGTCTTGGCCCCAACGCTTGTCAGCATAGCAGCCAGGAGAGAGCGACGCACTAGGGCATCTCGTACTGTGCCGGAAGTCAGCCAAGAGCAGCTCGCCGGGCAGGACGGGGCCGCGCCCGCTCGTCTCTACGGCAGCTTCACAACCCGTGCGGTCGTGGGCGGCATCCCGGCCGCATCGACCCTGATCCAGTAGACGCCGGCCGGCGCGGGCCGGCCATCGCAATCCCGCCTGCCGTCCCAGCGCAGCAGATGGGCGCCGGCCTCGATCTGTCCATCGGCCAGGCGGGCCACCTGACGGCCGGCCACATCGAGCACTCGGGCGTGGATCGAGGCGGGGGCGGCACCCGAGCCCGCCCGATCGAGGCGCAGCTCGAGCCCCGCTTCGTCCCGCATCGGATTCGGGGCCACCCGCGCAATGGGGGACCAGTCGCGTGAGGGATGTCCCTTCCCTTCACGGGTCGAGCACTGCAGCGGGAAGACCCTGAGATTCTCCCCAGCGATCAGGACAAACTGGTCGCCCACGGCGACATCGCGCGGCCAGGCGTTGACCTGCGTCTCGCTCTCGCCGAGGAGCGCCGGCTGGAGCGGATCGACGATGTCAACGACCGCCAGCCTGTCGCGAGCGAGATAGACATGGTCGTCGCGGACGCAGATCTCCACGGCATCCAGATCCTCGATCCCATCGATCCGTCCCACTTCGACCGGATTAGCGGCGTCGGCCACGTCGATGATCTGAACTCCGCGCCAATCGACAACAAGGGCGTGCGTGCCCGCGATCGCCAGCGATCTCGCGGCGTCCGTCTGAAGAGCGCCCACAAGCGTCGGAGCGGCCGGGTTGGCCACATCCACGACGCTCATGCTGTAGCCGTCCAGCACGTAGGCGTGACTCCCATCCACGGCGATCTTGTGGCCGGCGATCGGCAGGTAGCCGCGGGCCACGGGAGCGAGGGGATTCGCGATGTCGATTGTCCGCGTGCCGTTCCAGCCCACGGTGTAGAGCCACGATCCGCCGGCCGCCATGTCCATGACGCCGCTTGCGGCCGACACTGTCGCGACAATGCGAGGAAGCTGCGGGACCGACACGTCGATCACGCTCATGGCGCGCATCAGATAGCCGACGTATGCGTAGCTCCCATGGACTTCGACGACTTCGCCCCGCGCGGGCGTCGCCAGCGTACCGATCTGCAACGGATTGGCCGGGTTGGAGAGGTTCATGACCTTGAGGGCGGGGGATGAGTCGGTCAGATAGGCCAGGTTCGCCTGCGCGTCGACCGAGTAGATCGGAACGGACCAAGGGACGATGCTGAGCGCCCTTGGACTGACATCGCCAGGCGCGGCCGCGAATCGCAGGCCGCCCGTCAATCGATGTTCGCAGAAGAAGACGATCCCATCCGCGACAAACGGAGCGAACGACGGGAACTCGAGGGGCCTGTCATGGACGAGGATCGGCCCGGAGGAGTCGCTCATGTCGACGACGTAGAAGCTGCCGGTGAAGTACCACGGGTCCGCCGCGGTGGCATAGACCGCGTCCCCTGCGACCGCGATGCCGCTGATCGGAAGAGTCAGGCCGTCGAGCGAAGCCTCGAGCGCCGGATGCGCCGGATCGCGCGCATCGATCACATCGAGGAATCCGTCCAGGCTCCCATAGCGAAAGCCCCCGCCGAGATAGGCCCGTCCATCCGAGACCGCGACAACAGACGCGACTCCGCTGGACCATATCGAACTCAGCAATCGAGGTTGGGCAGGCTCCGCGACATCTACAATTGAGAGACCCGATCCGCCGCTGCCGAATCCCCCCCACACGACGAAGGCCAGCGTCCCGGAGACCGCGACGGATCTGGCGCCGCCCGCGAACGCCAGGCTTCCCACGCCGGCGGCGGAATCGGGATCGGCGAGGTCATAGATCTGGAGCCCCGACTCCAACGCCCCGAGCAAGAGATCCGATGTCGCCGCGAGGTCGCGGACCTTCCCGGCCGGCAGGGAGGTCAGGAGGCTGGGAGCGAGGGGATCCGAGACATCGATGACGTGGATCTGGCCGCCCGAAGACCCGACATAGGCTCTCTCCCCGACGACTGCGACAGCGACCGGTCCACCCGGGATCTCGATTCCGCCCTGGATCCTCGGCCCGGCACCCGGCTGGCCCGCCGTCGACACGTCGAAGAGATCGAGCCTTCCCACGCAGCTCTCGCAGGGGACGCTGGAGATCACATAGGCCAGATCGCCGGCGACCGTCACGTCCTTGCCGTAGTCCGGAAGGTCCACAGCGCCGAGGAATCGGAACGTGTCCTCATAGTCTACGCACTGAGGCACGGCCCCTGCGGGCGCGGCGGCCGCGAAGCAAACGAGCCAGGCAAGCGGCGCGCACCACAAGAAGACCACGGGAGTGGAGCCTGCGCGATGCGAGGCAGGAGTGCTGATCATGACGCATCTCCGATCGGCCGACCGGTGGTTCCCGGTTTCTGACCGCTGGTGTCCGGCCTCTGACCCGTGGCCCCGACCACTGACCCCGATGGGGCCAGCCGATCACAATTCTACAGGAAGTAAACGCGCATCCATAGCGCAGGGGCGAAACGGCCGTCACGAGGCGGGGAGGCGTCCCGTAGCCGACCTTCGCCGTCCGGTGGTAAAATCAAAGGTGGTCGGCCTCGCCGAGACCGACATGCACCTGGCCGATCGAGCCCCCGGTCCGACTGGGTCCCGGGGCGCTCAAGATGAGGTCCGAGCGGTGACAACGCATGCCATTCTGCTCATCGGGCTCCTCGCCGCGATCCGTCCGCTCGCCTGCCATGCCCAGGTGCCGGACCATCCCCGCCTGATCGTTCTGAATCAGGACCTGCACGCTCTGACCCATCCTTCCGGATCCTGGGAGACATGGTCCGAGCGCGAGCGCGCGTCCGTCCTGGCCTATCGCTCCATCGTCGTCGCCGCGGAGCGTCTCTGCCGATTCCCGATCGGCAGCTACGATTGGAGACTGCGCTTCGTCGATCATCAGACGGCCTTCTACCACAACATCAAGACGCTCGCGATGGCCCATCTCCTCCGCAGGGCGGAGCCGTACGACAACGCCTACCTCGATCATGCATGCAAGACCCTCGATCACCTGCGGGCCACCGGCTATCCGATGTGGTTCACTTCCGTCGATCCATACAACACCGACCTCAACACCGGCGAGCTGCTCGCCGGCTGGGCCCTCGCCTTCGACTGGCTCTACCAGGACATGACCGCCGCCCAGAGATCCGGCAGCATCCAGGATCTTCTCTATCTCCTGGACAGTCAGAGTTACGACCACATCGCGACGGGCTTGAAGGACAACAATCACATAGCCGTCTGCTTCGGAGGCAGGGGACTGGCCTGCCTCGCCCTCGAAACGCACTGCCAGCCGCAGCAGGAATCGTACCGCCGAAGCTGGCTGACGCAGGCGACGGGTCGCGTCATCGACTACTTCGACTGGGGGTTCGGCGACTGCGGCGCGGGGTTCGAGGGGGTCTTCTACAGCATGTACGGGCTCAACACCTCGCTTCCGTTCGGCCTCGCGACCGACCGCCTCGTCCACCTTCCCGCGAACCAGCGGGTCAACGTCCGGCAGCGCAATGTCCAGCAGGCGGGGACCTGGCTCTGCTATGAGCAGCTTCCCTTCGACCCGGCGGCCGGCACACCGATCAACGACACCGACCGTCCCGGGTGGGACCTTAACAACACGCCGTTCAGGCCCTATCCCTGGCTCATGGCCTTCGGGACTCCGGATCGCCCCAGCGGCGCGAAGCTCCTCTTCCTGACGCAGTATCCTCCCGTGGAGTGGGGAAGCTACCTGGCTCAGCCGTTCGATCCCGACTCTCCGAACGGGAACGCGTGCCTCTTCTCGAAGGTCCTCCGTCCGACGGGAGACTGGACGATCGACGTCAATCGCAGCGCGGTGGACGCGCTGCTCGGATGGCCAGAGGATTCGATCCCGCCCGGCGCCTTCTACGAGTCCCTGCGCCCGAGCCGCGCTTTCACCGGACGGGGGATCGTCTACTTCCGCGAGGAGGCGCTCACGATCGAGGACGGGAGGCTGGTGAGCGACCCGAACGGCTGGCTTTTGACCTTCGAGTGCCAGCTTCCGCCGGGATGGACGATTGGCGGCCATCAGGGGCACCGGCAGAACGACACCAATCACTACCTCTACTACTGGAACAAGCACGCGATCGCCTACGAGAGCGGGTTCCGCTCCTTCGGCGCGGGATACCACAACGCCCGCATGATCCGCGCGCCCGGGCAAGCGTGGCGGGAGCCGACCCTCGAGGCCCGCGGAGCGCTGATCCGGCATCTGGTCGGCGCGGCGAGCGCGCCGAGCTTCGTGATCGGAGACGATGTGGCGGGCTGGAACTGGTCCTCTCCCCTGGTGGACCGGGCGCGGAGGTCGTTCCTCGTGATCCCGCGCACCGAAGGGCGGCCGCCGTTCGTCCTGATCTACGACGACCTGGACTTCGCGGGGAGCAACGCTTGGGAGTCCCGTTTCTACTGGCACGGCGCGGAGGAGGCGACGATGTCGGTCGTCAGTCGCGATCGCGCGAGGAGCGTCATGGCCGAGACGGCCGCCGACATGACTTTCCTTCGGCCGGTCCCCGCCTCGCCCCTCACGGTCGAGTCGATCGATCCCGTGCACGAGAGCTGGCCGCCCCATCCCCGGCTCTCGGTCAACTTCGCCGCCGCGCTCAACCCGAATGTCATCGCGATCCTCGATCCCTACCTCGTGTCGGACGGGCCGACGCTCGAGGTTGCCTCGATTTCCCATGCCAATCCGGGGACCTATGCCTACGCGATCGATGACGGCACGGACTCCTACATCGTCGTCCTCCGTCAAGCCGACGCCGTCGGCGTGGCGACGCTGAGCGTCGACGGAACGACGCTTTCGACCGACGCGACGCACACCGTCCTGCGCTTCGGCTCGAGCGCGCGATCCTGGTCCGACATCGGCGCGGGACTGATGGCGGGCGGCACGCGGGTCTGGTACGACGGCCAACTCGTCATGGGGATCTACAACGACTCCGTTCCGGGAGACCTGACATTCGACGCCGACGAGGTGTCCGTCGGCTTCGACAGCGGGGGGTCGGCCTCTCCCGAGTACTACGTCGGACCGGTCATCCCATCCCGCGCGTATGTCGGCGGAGTGGAGCAGGCGACCGACATGATCGACTTGCCGCATCCCCTGCGATGCGCGTTCCCCGTCCGCGTGTGCAGGAGCCCCAACAACGAGACCGCTCCGCCCGACTGGCGATACACGGTGGAGGTGAGCCTGCGGACGGCGGAAGGGGACCCGGTGGCCGGCTGGCCTGCCGAGAGGATCTCCATGGATATCCGGAACTGCCCGAATCCGCGTCTTGGCCTCGCTCCCGAGGGGCCCAGCGACGAGCAGGGGAATCTGTTCTGGACGGACGGACTGAACGTGGGCGGATCGCACCGCGTCGCCGGGGGAGAGGTCGTGGTCCTGAACCTCGACTACGGAGCCGATGGCGTGGGGCGACTGCGCGCCTACGACTCGGTTACGAGCCCCGATGAGGACGCCGACGGGGATGTGGACGAGAATGACTTCCTGATCTGGAACGAGGCCTTCGAGCTCGAGGAGCCCCTCTACATCGGCGATCTCAACCGGGATGACCTGATCACCTGGGACGATTACGCGTGGCTGCAGGCCCACGGCCTGCCGGGGTATCACCGTCCACCCCCCGCCGCTCCCGAGATCACGGTCACCAACCCGATCCGGCGCGAGGCCATGATCCTCTGTCATCTGCCGATGGCCGGCCCCGTGAGGCTCGACATCTTCGATGTCCAGGGCCGGCTGGTCAGGAGATTGCTTGATGAGCCCGTGAGGCGGGGCTCGCACGGAATCCTTTGGGACGGGCGGAACGACTTCGGCACGCAGGTGGGATCAGGCATCTACCTGCTTCGGCTCCGGCACGGCGGCACGAGCCGCGTCTTCCGGATCGTCCTGCTTCACTGATCTGGAGGAGCCTGTGGACGGCACGACAATCGCATCGACCTTCTGCCTTCTGCATCTCGTCCTCGTGGCCGCGGCGCCGGCGGCCCCCGAGATCCGGCAGGAGACGCTTGTCGGTCCGGACGGCGCTCGATGGGCGCGGACGATCACCCTGTGCGATATCCCCCCAGCGGATGCGGACATCCCGCCCGCGGCCGCGGGCACGCGCGGCGTGAATCAGTACATCTGGATCGACCGGAATCACCGGAGCGCGATCGCCGAACATGTCGCGATCACGGGCCTGGGCGCGCACGGGATCGCGGGATGGTGGCTCAACGGCATGAGGGTCTCGGCCTACCGCGTGCCCGGCGGCGCCGGCGATCCCGAGTGGGAGCATCCTCTGCCCTTCGCGGAGTTCCAGATCGCGTGCGACGCCGACTTCTCGGGGGATCGACTCGCCACCGCCGCGAGGAACGAGTCGCTGCTCGTGTTCGGCGCCGGCTCCTCCGATCCGATCTTCACGGATTGGTTCGCGCCGCCCTACGTCGGGATGAAGTGCGCCGTCTCGGACGATGATGCGACCCTCGCTTTCGGCGGGGGAGATCCATCCGGCCTTGGGGGGGAGATCCGCGTCCTTGACGGCGCGACCGGCGCGCTGCGCTTCGCGCGGCCGCTGCCCGCTCCGCCCGAGGGCGTCTCTGTCTCGGGCGACGGACTCCTCGTCGCGGCCAACATCCGCGGATTCGCAAAGGTCTGGGTCGCCGCGACGGGCGCCCTGCGCGACTCCGTCGCGATCCCGGGGGGAACCCAGACCTCGGCGGCGCTTTCGGATAACGGCTTCTATCTCGTCACCGGAGGCTTCAGCAGGACGGTCCGCCTCTATCGCTGGAACGGAGCGGACTACGTGCAGGACTGGTCCCACTCGATTCCCAGCACGACCTGGGTGACCGCCCTCACGATCTCGCGCGATGGGACGACGATCGTCGCCGGGACATGGACGAACCCGACCGGCGGCCGCGTGGTCGTCTACGACAGATCCAGCTCGACCCCTCTCTGGACGGACGCTTCCTTCGGCGACGAGGTCCATTCGGTGGCCGTGACGCCGGACGGCGCGAAGATCGCCGCGGCCTCGTGGGGTCGTTCGGGCGGGACGGTCGGGAACGTGGTCAGCGTGTACGAGCGCGGCTCCTCGATTCCCCTCTGGACCATCGGGGATGACGCGATCGCCGGTGTCGGCTCATGCATGAGCGTCGATCTGAGCGAGAACGGGTGCTTCCTTCTGGCGGGGGGGAAGGAGGTCCACGCCCGCGAATTTGGGGGCGGCGGATTCGTCATGGCGATCGATGTCTCGAGTCCCGCGGCGGTCGACGATCTCGGCGGAACGCAGAGCTTCCGGGCGGCGCCGAATCCGTTCCGAGAGTCCCTGCGGATCGCGGGAGCGGGATCGCTCGTGTCCATCTGGAGCGCGGATGGGCGCCTGATCCGCACGGTTCGCGGACCCAGACGCGGCGAGCGCGCCGACGGGGGATGGAGCGCGCCCGCGCTCTGGGACGGTCGCGACGAAGCGGGACGGGAAGCGCCCGCGGGAGTCTACTTCATTTGGGGCGCGGCCTCGGGCGCCGCCCCGATTCGTGTCGCCCGGATTCGGTAGGCGTTAGTCTCGTCCGGGGCAGAGCCGCCCTGCGCCAGTCCGCCGCAGGCCGCGTCGCCTGCTCGAGTGGCCGGCGATCTCCTCAGTGGATCAGGGATACGCGATCCCCGCGCCCGGGCCGAGTGGAATGCCGAGCGCCACCCAGGCGACGGTCATTGCCAGGCCCACGATCAGGAGCCAAAGCGAGTAGGGAAGCATGTTCGCGAGCAATGAGCCGAGCCCGTATCCCGGCTGCCAGCGCTGGCAGAAGCTCAGGATGAGCGGGAAGTAGACCATGAGAGGCGTGGCGATGTTCGTCGTGGAGTCACCCATCCTGTAGGCGGCCGTCGTCATCTCCGGGCTCACGTTGAGCAGCATGAGCATCGGGACCAGAATCGGAGCGAGGAGCGCCCACTTGGCCGACGCCGAACCGATGAGCAGGTTCACCGTCGCGGAGAGGAGCACGATCCCGGCCAGCAGCACCGGGGCCGGCGCGCCGGTCGACCGCAGCGCCTCCGCGCCTTCGATCGCGAGGATCAAGCCGAGATTCGTCCAGTTGAACAAGGCGATGAAGTGCGCGGCGGCGAACGCGAGCACCAGGTAGTAGCCAAGCAGAGACATCGACGAGGCCATCATCTTGACGACGTCCCGATGTCCGCGGATCGCGCCGACAGCCGCGCCGTAGGCCCAGCCGCACACCAGGAAGAGGAGGAAGAACCCGGCGACGAGGGAACGGTAAAGCGGAGAGAGGCGCCCCTGGGCCACCGCCGCGTCCTCGTCCACGAGAGGCGTTCCAGGGCCCACGAGCAGAAGGACCCAGAGGGCGGTCACGGCGAGGGCCGCCGCGCCGGCCCGCCAAAGCCCCCGGCGCTCCTCGCGGGTCAAGGGGCCGGACTGCCCTTCGTGCCCGTCGGGCGTCGCGCCTCCGGTCCAAGCGCCCAGTCGAGGCTCCACCACGCGGTCGGTGACGATCCAGATCACCGGGAGGAATAACGCGAACATAGCGGCGATGAACCACCAGTTCCCCGCGATGTTCGCGTCCCAGGCCGGATTCAAGAGCTCGGCCGCCGTCTCGGTGATGCCGAAGAGGAGCGCGTCGAGCTGTCCGACGAGCAGGTTTGCGGAGAAGCCGCCGGAGACTCCCGCAAAGGCGGCGACGATGCCGGCCAGCGGGTGTCGCCCCGCCGCCGCGTAGATGAGCCCGGCGAGCGGGATCAAGACCACGTAGGCGGCGTCCGCGGCGAGATTCCCCATCATCCCCGCCGCGGCGACTGCAGGGGTGAGCAGCGCCGATGGCGCCCGGCGCACCGCGGCCCGCATCGCCGCTCCGAAGAGGCCGGAGCGCTCGGCGACGCCCGCCCCGAGCATCACAACGAGGACGTACCCGAGAGGGTGGAAGTGCGTGAAGGTCGTCGGCATGTCGACGAGCAGCCGCTGGAGGTTGGCGGCCGAGAAGACGCTCACCGCCGCCACGGCCTCTCCGTTCGCGGGGTGCCTCGATGACAGCCCGGCCCGCGCGGCGATCTCGCTCAGCACGGCCAGGATGGCAGTCAGGGCGAAGAAGAGGAAGACAGGGTCCGGGAGCGCGTTCCCGGCCCGTTCGACCCACGCGAGAAACCCCCGGCGGGGCGCGGCGGTCTCGGTCTCGGTCATCTGTTCCTCGCTGTCAATGGGCGGCCTCTCTCCGCGGCCGCACCGGTTCAAGGATCCGCGCGATCAGCAGGGAGGCGGCTTCATCGCCCGATGGCCTCGCTTCGGGTCCCGCGCGGTTGATCCTAAGGATCCCCGAAGCGACGCTCAAGTCGCTTGTGGTCGCGTGGTGGTCGCGCCCCCGGGCCCCGCGAACCGAGCGCCGGGCAGCGTATGCCGATCCCCGGGCGGGATCCCAAGGATCTGCTCCTGGATGCGCGATCGGATCCGCTTTCGCCCCACATCTCGATCGTGTAGGCTCGCCCTTCCGTCGGACGGCACGAAGCGACCCGCACGGGAGGAGACATGGACCGCGACCCCGCGCCCCGTATCCCAATCTGGTGGATGGCCTTCGGATACTTCGCCTGCTACTGGCCCTACAGTGGACTCGTGCGCGCAACCGCCGACGGGATCCTCCCGGGGCTTACGGGCAAGCTCGACGGCATGACGATGCAACCGCTCCAGGTCGCCTCGTCCCTCGTCTCCATGTTCCTCTTCATCACCTTCATCGGGTGGTGGAAGTACCCGGGGCGCCGGCGCGTGCTCGGGGCCCAGATCCCCTTCCCGTCCCTCTGGACCGCGCTCTCGGGCGTCTGCACGGCGCTCGTCATCGTGACGACGAATCTCGCCTACACCTTCACCGGCGTTTCGATCGTCTTCGTGATGCTCCTCATGCGCGGCGGCGTGCTCATCCTCGGGCCGATCGTCGATGCCCTGAATCGCCGGAAGGTGCGCTGGTTCTCGGCGACCGGGATGTTCTTGAGCCTCGCCGCGCTGATCGTCGCCTTCGCCGAGAAGGGGGGGTATGCGATCTCGGTCATCTGCGCGATCGACGTGGCGGCCTATCTGCTCGCCTACTTCGTCCGCTTCCAGTTCATGAGCCGGATCGCGAAGTCCGCCGACGCGACGCGCAACGTCCGCTACTTCGTCGAGGAGCAGATGGTGGCGACGCCCTTCCTCATGGCCGTGCTGGCGCTCTTTGCGTTGCTGGGCCGCGGGGAGATGGCCGAGCTGGTGCGTGCCGGCTTCGTCGGGCTGCCTGGAGGGGCGGCGATCTTCTACATCGTGCTGGCGGGCATCTTCTCGCAGGGCACCGGCATCTTCGGCACGCTGATCTTCCTCGATCGCCGCGAGAACACATTCTGCATCCCGGTGAACCGCTCCTCGAGCGTCCTCGCGGGGGTCTTCGCCTCCTTCACGCTCGCCCTGCTCTTCAGGATGCGCGTGCCGAGCGCGCATCAGCTCGCCGGGGCGGCGCTCGTCATACTCGCGATCCTCTTCCTCAGCCTTCCCGGGGTGCTTGCCCAAAGGCGGCTGGCGGCGCAATCGGGGCAGGGGCGGACGGGCGCGTGACGGGATGCTCCGCCCGACGTTGCGCGAGCGCTTCCTCGAGACCTTCGGATTCAGCCGCTTGGTCGCGACGAACATACGCGTCAAGGCGGTCTCCGAGCTGATCGTCAAGGCGGGGCGCGTCCTCCTCGTGATCGTCGCCGCGCGCGTCCTCGGCCCCGAGGGATTCGGGCTCTACGCCTTCGCCTTCGCCTTCGGGAGCATCCTCGCCAACGCGTCGGACTTCGGCCTGCAGATGTTCCTGTCCCGCGAGGTGGCCAGGGCCGAGTCGCCGCGCGCCGCGGTCCTCGGACAGGCGATTCGCGCGAAGCTCGGCCTCACCGGCTGCGTCCTGCTTCTCCTCGCGGCGGCGTTCTTCTTCTACCCGCGTCCGATCGAGGATCGGGCGTTCGTCGTCCTCTTGACGCTCGTCGCGCTGCTCCACTCCTGGAACGAGCTGTGGAACTACTTCTTCAGGGGGATCCAGTCCCTGCGGGAGGAGGCCTGGCTCAACATCCTCAACATGGTCGTCGGAACCGGCCTGGGAATTCTCCTGCTCGTCGGCGGGAAGGGGATCACGGGGCTCGGCATCGGACTGCTCGCCGCCGAGGCCCTCACCTGCATGGTTGCGCTCGGACTTCTCAGGCGCCACGCCGGTTTCGCGGAGCGCGCGATCGAGGCGCCGGCAGGGAAGGCGATCAGGGAGGCGGCGCCGATCGGCATCGCGATCCTCCTCTCGATCCTCTACTTCAGGATCAACGTTCTCTTCCTGGAGAGGATGAAGGGGGATGAAGTGGTCGGAGCCTACAGCGCCGCCTACAAGATCCTCGAGAGCTTCATGTTCTTGCCGGCGGTCTTCCTGGCGGCCCTCTTTCCGGCCTTCGCGGAAGCGACTCGCAGGAACCTTGATCAGATGCGCCGAGTCTATCGCAACAGCCTGCGCTGGATGCTCCTCCTCGCGACTGGGATCGTCGCCGGTTCGCTCCTGCTGGCTCAGCCGGGCCTGCGGCTGCTCTATGGATCGGCCTACGCCGGCGCGGTGCCGGTCCTGCGGACCCTCTCACCGGCCATCCTCTTCATCTTCCTCAACTATGCACTTACACATTTCCTCGTGGCCCTGGGCGGGCAGAAGTGGAACGCGATCTTCGCGGGCGCGTGCGTTCTCGTCAATGTCTGCCTGAACCTAGCACTGATTCCGTCCCTGGGGGGGATCGGCGCGGCCATCGCGACCGTCGCGACGGAGGGAATCCTCTTCGCGCTCTGTTTCGCCACGGTCCGGAAGCGCCTGGCGCGCCACGAGGAGGGATGGAGCGCCGCGGCCGGGGGGATGGCGTGAGGCTCGGCATCGACGCGACGCCCCTGGCCCGCGCGAAGAGCGGGATCGGCTATCACGTCGAGTTCCTCGTGCGGGCGCTTGCGAAGACGGGAGGGATCGAGGAGATCATCCTCTTCAGCAACCGCGAGCCGGTCTTCGACGGGGATCGACCCGCCCGCGCCCGCTGGGTGGACAGGCGCCTCTTCCCGATGCGGGCTCCGTGGCTTCAGTTTCTGCTTCCCTCGCTGATCCGCGAGGAGAAACCCGACCTCGTCCATTACGTGAACTTCAACGCGCCTGTCTTCTCTTCCCATCCGTTCGTCGTCACCTTTCACGACATGTCGGTCTTCCTCCACCCCGAGTACTTCACCTGGAAGAAGAGGCTCCTGACGAGACCTCTGATGCCGGTCGTGGGGCGAAGGGCGCGCGCGATCCTGACGGTGAGCGAGACGGTGCGCGAGGAGATCGTGGCGCTTCTCGGATTCGAGAGGGAGCGGATCTTCGTCGTTCCGCCGGCCCCCGCCGACCTCTATGCGCCGGTCGAGGACTCTCCGGAGCGCAGCGCCATCCTCCGGGGACGCAACCTCGCCGGTCCTTACATCCTCTTCGTCGGAACGCTCGAGCCGCGCAAGAACCTGGCGGGCCTGCTGCGCGCCTTCGACCTCCTGAAGCAGGAGGGACGAATTCCCCACAGACTCGCGGTCGTCGGCGGCAGGGGATGGAAGTACTCGCCGATCTTCGAGACGGTCGATGCGATGCGGAACAAGAGCGAAGTTCTGTTCCTCGACTACGTGCCTCTCGCGGAGCTTCCGGCCATCTACTCTGCGGCCGATCTTCTCGTCTTCCCTTCCTTCTATGAGGGGTTCGGCGTGCCGCCGGTCGAGGCGATGCGTTGCGCGACGCCCACGCTCGTCTCGGATCTCCCGGTTACCCGCGAGGTCCTGGGCGACGCATCCCGCTATGTCGACCCGGCGTCGGACGAAGCGATTGCCGAGGGGATGCTCCAGATCTTGAGCGACTCCGGCGTCGCTTCCGATCTTCGCCGGCGCGGACTCGAGCGAGCCGCTCTCTACACGTGGGATCGCGCCGCGAGGCTCGCGCTCGACGCCTATCGATCGGTCCTCGGGTGCGGGGGGTCAGGAACGACGTCGGCCGATCGCTCGTAGGATTCCGACGGCCGCGGTTCGGGCGGCGGGATGCAGGATCGTCAGGCCGAGCCAGGCGGGCGTGATCATCAAGGCACCGAGGGCCGCCCTCGCGAACCCTCGGGCGCTTCCCGCGATTCCCGGCCCGAGTGCCGCCAGGAAGGCCGCTCCAGCCAGCAGATAGACTGCGGCCGTGGTGAAGAGGAGAGCGGATGGCTCTCCGGCCGCCGCAACGGTTCCCCGCCGGAGGAGCGAGATCGCCGTCGCGACCGCCCACGCGAGAATCAAGCACAGGACGGCGATTCCGACATCACCGCGGCTCCCATCGTCAAGGATCCACCCCGGGGCATAGTCGAGGCTCCAGACGCAGGCGGGCAAGATCGACCATAGGATCTGCAGCGAGCGGACGCGGGTCATGAAAGATGGCTGATCGGATCGCCTACTCTGCATGCCGCGCCATGTAGTCCCAGAGGATCTCGGACACTAGCCGGATCCCGATCGGTATCGCGCTTTCATCCGGATCGAATGCCGGGTTGTGGACGGCCATCGTCCTGTCGGGACGGCCCACTCCCAGGCGGAACATGAATCCCGGGATCTCCGCCTGGAAGTAGGCGAAATCCTCCCCTCCCATTCCCGACTCGGCCAGGATGACGTTCTCCTGCCCCATGACGCGGATGATCGTCGGAAGCGTCTCGTCCACCAGCGCGGGATCGTTGTATCCCGAGGGCGTGCCGAACGAGTAGAGGACCTCTGGCTCCGGGGCCCCGTGCGCCGCGGCGATCCCCCTGACGGTCCTGATCACGGCCGTCTTGATCTGCTCGCGCACATCCGGCTCGAGGCTTCGCGCAGTGCCGCGCAGCTCGACCTCCTCCGGGATCACGTTGCTCGATGTCCCCCCATGAACGGCCGCGACGGTGACGACCGCCTGCCGGGCGGCATCGATCTCGCGGCTCACGACGGTCTGCAGGGCGAGGATGATCTCGGCGGCGATCACGACGGGATCGATCGCCCGGTGCGGGTAGGCGCCGTGGCCCCCTCTCCCGAGGACCCGGATCTTGAAGTCGTCAACGTTCGCCGAGGAGCGGCCCGGCCGGTAGCCGACCTGGCCGCAGAGGACGGCGGGCTGGTCGTGAAGGGCGAAGATCGCGTCGGGCCGGCGGTCGCCGTCGAAGATCCCG
>VGJL01000010.1 GCA_016867495.1 Candidatus Eisenbacteria bacterium
CGGGATCACGGCGCGCGTCTCCAGGATGGCCATCGATCTGGCGCGCAAGGAGGGAGCCAAGGTCGGCTTCCTGCGCCTGATCACCGTCTGGCCGTTCCCCGAGAAGCGGATCCGGGATCTGGCCCGGAAGACGAAAGCCTTCGTCGTCCCGGAGATCAACTATGGACAGATGGCGCTCGAGGTGGAGCGGTGCGCGGCCGGGGCCGCCGGGACGGTGCACGTGCCGCATGGCGGCGGCGGTGTCCACGATCCCGAAGCCATCTTGAAGGCGATCCTGGGGGTGAAGCGATGAGCACGATCCTGGGCAGGATGGAGCTTCCGCTCGAAGAGCATCCGATCGCTCCCTACATCCGGATGGACAGGATGCCGCACATCTGGTGCCCCACCTGCGGCATCGGCACGGTGGTCAAGTGCTACGCCACGGCGCTCGAGCAGTCGCAGCTCGACTTGGACAAGGTGGCGGTCGTCTCTGGCATAGGCTGCACAGGGAGAGTCGCGGGATACCTGAAGCTCGACGGCTTCCACAGCACGCACGGGCGGGCGATCCCGTTCGCGACGGGATTGAAGCTCGCGCGGCCCGAACTCCTCGTCACGGTCTTCTCAGGCGACGGCGACCTCGTCGGCATCGGCGGCAATCACTTTATCCACGCCGCGCGCCGGAACATGGACCTGATGATCGTGCTGGTCAACAACTTCATCTATGGGATGACGGGCGGGCAGAACGCGGCCACGACTCCGCCGGGGGCCAAGACCTCCACGATGCCCTTCGGAAACTACGAGAGGCCGTTCAATCTGCCCCATCTGGCGGCGAGCTGCGGGGCCACCTATGTCGCGCGCTGGACGAGCCTGCATGTGCGGCGGCTGACGAAGTCCTTCCGAGAAGCGCTGGGCAGGAAGGGGTTCCGGTTCATCGAGGTGATCGCTCCCTGCTCGACCCTCTATGCGCGATTGAACAAGCTCGGCACCGGGTACGATCTGATGCGCTTCTATCACGACAACGCCGAGATCCAGCACGGAGCCGACGTTCGGGATCTGGACATCGCCTTTCAGGACCGGATCATCTGCGGCAAGTTCATCGACGAGGAGCGCCCGACCTTCCAGGAAATGATGATGGCGCACTACAAGAAGGTGCTCGGAGAGAAGTACGTGCCGATGTCGCCCGAGGGAGGCTGGATCCATGAGTAGGACGGAGATTCGGATTACGGGATTCGGCGGCCAGGGGGTTGTCCTGTGCGGGTACATCATCGGACGCGCTTGCGCGATCAACTCCGACCTGCACGCGACGATGGTCCAGAGCTTCGGCCCCGAGGCCCGAGGATCCTCGTGCAGCGCGACCCTGGTCGTCGCGGACGTCGAGGTTCTCTATCCCTACATCAAGAAGCCCAACATCCTCGTCGTCATGTCTTCCGAGGGATACCAGAGGTTCTCGGACGAGCTGGACGGCGAGGGGACCCTGATCTACGAGAAAGATCTCGTGCACCCCACAGCGAAGCCGGGCCAGCGGAGCTTCGGCGTCCGATCAACCTGGATCGCCGAATCGATGGGCAAGCCGATCGTTCAGAACATCGTGATGCTCGGGTTCTTCACCGCGGTGACGAAGATCGTCACACGGGAACAGATGCGGGAGGCCGTGAAGGCATCGGTTCCGGCGGGCACGGAGGAGTTGAATGTGAAGGCCTTCGAGGCGGGATGGGAGGCCTTCGAGCAGGAATACGGCCCGGGCGGGCCGGCGCGCAAGGAGAGCGCCTTGAAGGAAGCCGACAAGGCCTGAGGCCGCAGCGCCGGTTGCAACAGAGGAGTCTCAGGAGGCAATTGAGAATGAGGTCACGGCGCCCGCGCGCGCAGAGTCCCCCCAAAGCGGTGGCGGAGAAGCGCGCGCTCGTAATCGGAGGCGGAATCGCGGGGATTCAGGCCGCGCTGGATCTCGCGAACGCGCGCATACCCGTGACGCTGGTGGAGAAGTCGCCGTCGCTCGGCGGCCGCATGGCCCAGCTCGACAAGACCTTCCCCACCATGGACTGCTCGATCTGAATTCTCGGCCCTAGGGCCATGGATGCCGGTCGGCATCCGCTGATCGAGGTCGTCACGAATGCGGAAGTCATCGCGTGCGAAGGCGCGCCGGGGGACTTTCGCGTCCGCATCCGAAAGAACCCGCGCTACGTCCGCGAGGACAAGTGCGTCGCCTGCGGGCAGTGCGTCGATACCTGTCCGATGGTCGGGGGCAACGAGTTCGACGTGGGGCTCAAGGCCCGCAAGGCGATCTACCGCCCCTTCCCCCAGTCCGTGCCGGCAGCGTATGTCATCGATCCGGAGGCCTGCCTCAACTTCACGCCCTTCCTCAGCCAGAAGCAGAAGAAGACCCTCGAGAAGGTTCAGGAAGTCAAGAAGCGCAAGCAGGCCGACTATCCGCTCCGCTTCCTGCCGTGCGGGCATTGCATGAAGTCCTGCCTGGTGGATGCCGTCGACTTCGACATGCTCCCGGAGGAGAGGGAGATCGACGTGGGCGGGATCCTCGTCGCCGTCGGATTCCAGGAATTCGACGCGCGGAAGCTCGGCAACTACGGATATGGACGTTTCCCGAATGTCATCACGAGCCTCGAGCTCGAACGGATGCTCAACGCCTCCGGCGTCACGCTCGGTCACGTCGTGCGTCCCTCCGATCGGACGACGCCGAAGCGGATCGTCTTCGTCCAGTGCGTGGGCGCGCGGGGCGAGGGGGGAAGGCCCTACTGCAGCCGCTTCTGCTGCATGAACGCCGTGAAGGACTCGATGCTGATCAGGATGCACGATCCCGAAGTCGAGGAAGTGACGATCCTCTACACCGACCTTCGGGCCTTCGGCAAGGGTTTCGACGAGTTCGTGGAGCGATCGAGGAACGAGCGAAGCGCGGTCTATGTCCGGGGACGCCCGGCCAAGATCGAGCAGGTCGAGGACGGGAGTCTGGAGATCTTCGTGGAGGACACGCTGGAGCACGCGCAGAAGCGGATGCGGGCGGACCTCGTCGTCCTCTCCGTCGCCGCGGCGCCGAACGAGGGGGCGCTGGACCTGGCGCGGATGCTCGGGATCGAGACCGACGCCTATGGGTTCATGGCGAGAGAGGATCCGGCGGTCTCGGCCGTCGAGACGACGCGCGAGGGGATCTATGTCTGCGGAAGCTCGGTGGGGCCGCAGGTGATCCCGGACTGCGTAGCGCAGGCATCGGCCGCCGCCGCGCGCGCCGAGCTGTTCCTGGCCGGACACCGGAGCGAGAAGCGCGAGAAAGAGGTGGAGCCGCTCGATCTCTCGGGTCCCCTTCGGATCGGGGTGATGATCTGCCATTGCGGGATCAACATCGGCGGCGTCCTCGACGTGGAAGGGCTCGTAGGCCGCGCGGCCGGGCTTCCCGACGTGGTCGCGTCGAAGGGGCATCTCTTCTCCTGTTCCTCGGTGGGACAGGACGAGCTGGCGGAGATGATCCGCGAGCACAAGCTCAACCGGATCGTCGTCGCGGCCTGTACGCCGCGGACGCATGAGCCGGTCTTCCGCGGGGCCTGCGCGCGGTTGGGCTTCAATCCATACCTGCTGGAGATGGTGAACATCCGGGATCAGTGCTCCTGGGTCCACGCGAACGAGCCGGAGGCGGCGCAAGAGAAAGCCTGGGCTCTGATCCGCATGGGAGTCGCCCGCGCGCGGCATCTCGCCCCGCTCGCCGAGGGCGAGGCGCCGATGACGCGCAGCGCTCTCGTGATCGGCGGCGGCATCGCCGGGATCCAGGCCGCGACCGATCTCGCGGCCCAGGGTTTCCCGGTGACCCTCGTCGAGAAGGGCAAGGAGCTTGGAGGCAGACTGGCGGGGGAGGGCCTCAAGCACCTCTATCCGAACATGAGGGCGGCCCGGGACGTGCTGCGCGAGAAGCTCCAGCGGCTGGAAGAGAGCGGCGCGCGGGTTCTGCTCGAGACGGAGGTCGCCGGCATCAAGGGGTTCGTCGGGAGCTTCGAGGCCACGCTCAAAGGACCGACCAGCGAAGTTCTTCCCGCAGGAGCGATCATCCTGGCGATCGGCGCGGACCTTCACGACCCCGCCGGCGAGCATGGCTACGGCAGGCTGCCGAACGTTCTGACGAGCGACGATCTGGAGCGGCTCTTCACCGGATCAGGAGAGGAGATCCTGATCGAGGGGAAGAAGCCGAAGAGCGCGGCCTTCATCCTCTGCGTCGGATCCCGCGATCCGAACGGCTATCCGGGATGTTCGCGCTATTGCTGCCCCACGGCCATCAAGCAGGCCATGATCCTGTCCCGCCAGGGTATCGACACCACGATCTTCTACCGCGACATCCGCACGATCTCGACGGGAGCCGAGGAGATGTACCGCGAGGCGCGCGGACTCGGGATCCTCTTCGTCAGGATACCGCCCGAGCGCGCCGTGGAGGTGATCGGCGGCGAGCGGGCCGAGGCGGTCCGCTGCCATGACGACCTCCTCGCGCGCGAGCTGGAGGTTCCCGCCGATCTCGTCGTCCTGAGCGTCGGAATGCGCCCGAGGCAGCCCGACACGGATCGATTTCACGACATGCTCAAGGCGAGCGTCGGCCTCGACGGCTTCTTCATGGAGAGGCATCCGGAGCTGGCGCCCGTCGAGACGGTCGTGGAGGGGATTCTGCTGGCGGGGACCGTGCAGGGCCCGAAGGACTTGGTCGACTCCGTCGCCCAGGCGTCGGCCGCAGCCGCGAAAGCCGCGGTCTTCCTCGCGCACGAGAAGGTGAAGATCGATCCCACCGTCGCGGCGGTCCACGAGGCGCGTTGTCGCGGCTGCGGGAAGTGCGTCGAGATCTGCGAGTTCCAGGCGCCGGTCCTCGTCGAGATCGCGGAGGGCGTGCATGTCGCGAGGATCAACCCGTCGGTCTGCAAGGGATGCGGCACCTGCGCGAGCTGGTGTCCCTCGGGGGCGATCACGGCGATGCACTTCACCGACCGCCAGGTGTTCGCGATGATCGACGAGCTGCTCGCCGAGGAGGCGGCGCCGTGAGCGGGGCCCTGAAGCCGGCCGCGCGGCGCCCTCGCGTCGGGGATTCCGGGGCGTCCTGGGATCCCAGCATCGTCGTCTTCGCCTGCAACTGGTGCTCCTACGCCGGGGCCGACACCGCGGGAGTATCGAGGATCCAGCAGCAGCCCCACTTCCGGATCATCCGCGTCATGTGCTCGGGGAGGATCCAGCCGGGATTCGTCCTGCGGGCGTTCGAGAAGGGGGCCGACGGCGTTCTGGTGTCGGGATGCCACTTCGGCGACTGCCACTACATCTTCGGGAATCATCGGGCCGTCGAGCAGTTCGACAAGACGAAGAAGGTCGTCCGTCTCCTCGGGATCGAGGAAGGGCGCCTCCGCCTCGAGTGGATCAGCGCGGCGGAAGGGGCCCGGTTCGCACAGGTGATCGGGGAGTTCACCGACACGGTTCGCAGGCTCGGTCCTAGCCCGCTCGGAGCGAGCGCGGGACGGCGATCGGCCGCGCAACCGGCAAGAGGCGAGACCGAGCCATGACGCTGACGCAAGATCTGCTCAAGGCGGCCGGGAGGTCCAGGGCGTGGGCCTGCTACGACTGCGGCAAGTGCACGGCCACTTGCCCCGTGAGCCGGACCGGGCGCGACTACAGCCCGCGCCGTCATGTCCTCGCGACGGTTCTCGGCCACGAGGATGAGATCCTGAGCGACGGCAAGATCCACGCGTGTCTCACCTGCTCGCTGTGCGACCAGCGATGCCCGGCGCAGGTGCGCTACACCGATCTCATGCTCCTGCTCCGCGAGATGGCTCATCGGGAAGGGGTCGAGCCCGAGTGTCCGCACGGCGGCGCGTTGCAGTCGGTCATGCGCATGATGGCCGGAGGCAAGACCGAGCAGGACCGGATGGGGTGGATGCCGAGCGATCTCCGCGCCGACCCCGAGAAGGGGGAGGTCTTCTACTGGACCGGCTGCTCCATGTACTACGACGCCTTCTTCCCCGAGCTCGAGTCGCGCGCGCTGCGCGGGACCGAGGCGGCCGTCAGGGCGCTCAACCGTCTCGGGATCGTCCCGGTCGTCTCGCCCCGGGAGCGCTGCTGCGGCCACGACCTCCTCTGGAACGGGGATCGCGCGAGCTTCGAGCGGCTCGCCGAGCACAATGTGGACCTTGTCGCCGGGAGCGGAGCGGCGACCCTCGTCGTTTCCTGCGCCGAGTGCCTTAGAACATGGTCGATCGACTACGCCCCGCGCTTCAAAGGGAAGGCGCCGAGGATCGTCCACATCTCGACCTATCTGCTCGAGCGCCTCCCGGACCTTCGCATCGCCGCGAGGGAGCCGCTGCGGGTCACCTACCAGGATCCTTGCCGCCTGGGTAGGCATCTGGGGATCTATGACCCCCCGAGGGAGCTTCTTGCGGGGATCCCCGGGGTCGAGCTCATAGAGATGCGTCACGCGCGCGCCGCCGCGGGCTGCTGCGCCGGAGGAACCTGGTCGGACTGCGACCGCTTCGCGAAGCAGATCCAGGTGTCGCGCCTCAGGGAAGCGCGCGCCACGGGCGCCGAGGTCCTGGTCACCGCCTGTCCGAAGTGCCAGATCCACTTTCGATGCGCCATGAAGGATCCCAAGGTCGGGGAAGAAGTGCAGATCGAGATGAGGGATCTTGCGGAGATCGTCGCGGAGGCCCTCGCTCCGAACGAGTAAACGAGACGGCCGCTGAGAGGAAGGGGAGAGACCGATGATACGCGAGCAGACCGACGACGGCGTCCGGGTGGGCGTCTTCGTCTGCGACTGCGGGTTGAACATTGCGGGCGCCGTGGACTGCGCCGACGTGGCGGAGTACGCAAGCACGCTGCCGGACGTGGCCTGCGTCGTACGCAACAAGTACACCTGCGCCGACCCGGGCCAGAACGAGATCAAGACCGCGATCCAGCAGCACCGGCTGAACCGGGTCGTGGTCGCATCCTGCACGCCCAGGCAGCACGAGCCGACGTTCCGCCAGTGCGTCTACGAGGCGGGCCTGAATCCCTATCTGATGGAGATGGCCAATCTGAGGGAGCACTGCTCCTGGGTCCATCCCACCGATCGGGATGGCGCCACGTGGAAGGCGAAGGATCTCGTGGCGGGGGCGGTGGCGCGGGCCCGGCTCCTGCAGCCGCAGGAAGAGATGAGCGTCCAGGTGACCAAGCAGGCGCTCGTGATAGGGGGCGGCGTGGCCGGCATCGAAGCGGCCCTGCAGCTCGCCGATGCCGGGCATCGAGTGGTGCTGGTCGAGAAGGAGGCGTCGATCGGCGGGATCATGGCCCAGCTAGACAAGACCTATCCCACGATGGACTGCTCCATATGAATTCTCGGCCCTAAGGCCATCGATGCCGGTCGGCATCAGAAAATCGAGCTCCTGACCTATAGCGAAGTCGAAGAGGTCTCCGGCTACGTCGGCAACTTCACGGTCAAGATCCGCAAGAAGGCGCGCTATGTGGACCCTTCGCTCTGCAACGCCTGCGGCGAGTGCTCGAAGATCTGTCCGGTAGTCAAGCCGGACGAGTTCCAGATGGGGCTCTCGTCCCGCAAGGCGGTCTACATCCCCTTCCCGCAGGCGGTCCCATGCTCCTATGTCCTCAACATGGACGACTGCCTGGGGAACAATCCGCTCGCCTGCGGCAAGTGCGCCGAGGTCTGCGAGAAGAAGGCGATCAACTACGACGACCGCGATCAGATCGTCACGCGCGAGGTCGGAGCGATCGTCGTCGCGGTCGGCCTCGATGTCTACGATCCCACCGAGATGGACGAGTATGGATACACGCGATTCGAGAACGTGATCACGTCGATGGAGTTCGAGCGCCTGATCTGCGCGGGGGGGCCCACGGCGGGGCACTTCGTCCGGCCCAGCGACCAGAAGAGGCCCCAGAGGATCGGGTTCATCCAGTGCGTCGGCTCGAGGAATCCGAAGATCGGCCGCCCCTACTGCTCCAATATCTGCTGCATGAACACGGTGAAGGACACGCTGCTGCTCGCGGACCACTATCCGGACGTGGAGAACACGGTCTTCTACCAGGACATCCGCGCCTTCGGAAAGATGTTCGAGGACATGTTCCAGCGCTCCAAGGAAGCGGGAACGCGCTACGTCCGCGGGCTGCCGGGGGACATCGAGGAGGATCCGGTCACGCGCAATCTCGTCATCACCGTGGAGAACACCACTTCCGGCCGCATCGAGCGCCACGGGCTGGACATGGTGATCCTCTCCGTCGGCGTCGAGCCCCGGAAGGACCTGGACAAGATATGCAGGATGCTGACCCTCTCGCGGACCTCGGACGGCTTCCTGATGGAGTCGCATCCCAAGCTCAAGCCGGTCGACGCTCCGACGCGGGGCGTCTACTTCGCCGGCTTCTGCGAGTCGCCGAAGGACATCAAGGACGCCGTCTGCCAGGCGGGCGCGGCCGCGTCGCGCGGCGGGGCGCTCCTCAACGCGGGACGGATCAAGATCGAGGCGATCACCAGCCGCATCGACGAAGCGGCCTGCAAGAAGTGCGGACTCTGCGCGGCGGTCTGCCCCTATGGCGCGATCGTCTGGAAGAAGGGAGACGTCGCCGTCGTGGTCGAGGCGGCGTGCGCGGGCTGCGGCGCGTGCGGCGCGACCTGCCAGTTCGGGGCGATCACGATGCGCCACTTCACAGATGATCAGATCCTGGCGCAGGTGAGGGCGATCCTGGCCGATCGTCCGCAGGAGAAGGTTTTCGCCTTCGCATGCAACTGGTGCTCCTATGCGGGGGGCGACATGGCGGGGATCTCGAGGATCCAGTATCCGGCGACGGGACGCGTCATTCGGACGATGTGCTCGGCCCGGGTCTCGGAAGAGATGGTCCTCGAGGCGTTCCGTTGCGGAGCGCCTGTCGTGCTCCTCTCGGGCTGTCACTACGCGGACTGCCACTACATCAACGCGAATCGCCAGACGGTCAAGAGGATGCAACGCCTCTGGGACAAGCTGGAGGCGGCGGGGGTGCGCCCGGAGCGGCTTCAGCTCGAGTGGATCAGCGCCGCTGAAGGACAGAAGTTCGCCAAGGTGATGAAGCAGATGGAGGAGCTGCGGCGCACCGTGACGGCGGAGGAGATCCAACACGCGCGGAAGGCGCTGCGGCCGAAGCCGAGGAAGGTGGCGGTGGAGGAGGTCGTAGGCTAGGCCGAGATGACCCGCTGCGCGGGCGAAGCGAGCCCAACTGGAGGCACGAATGGGGGCGACGATCGAGAAGTTCCGATGCATGATGTGCGGCCACGAGTACGAGGAGGCCGTCGAGAAGGGAGAGGACAAGGAGCGATCCTGTCCGAAGTGCCGCTCCAACAGCATTCGCCACCTCAAGAAGAGGCCGGCGGCCAGGGAGTCGCTCCAGGGATGAACGGGGATCGGCGCAAGAAGGGGATCGGAGGCGGGGCCCGATGATCGGCAACGACGAAGGCCGGGAGGGAGCCGTCCGGGTCGACTTCGCCTTCAAGCGAGAGCTGGCGAAGAAGATCGAGGGGAACCTCGCGAGCTACTGCTACCAGTGCGGGGCCTGCGCGGGCGATTGCCCCGCCACGACCTACAGCGGCAACCGGTTCAATCCGCGCGAGATCATGTTGAAGGTTCTCTACGGCCTCGGCGATGAGCTGCTCACGAAGGAGTCGATCCTCTGGGAGTGCACCAACTGCTACAACTGTCATGAGCGATGCCCGCAGGAGGTGAAGCCGGTAGAGGTCATCATCTCCCTGAAAAACATGCTTGCCGATCGCGGGATCTGCCCCGAGCCCGTGGAACAGGTCATTCGGACGTTCGAGTCGAGCGGTCGAACGACCCCGATGACATCGGCCGTCAATCGGCAGCGGGAGTCATATGGCCTCTCTCCCCTGATGGATGTCCCGATGGAGGAGGTTCGAGCGCTCATCGAACCGGAGGCGGGACCGGTGATCGCCACGGCGGCCGAGTTCCCCGAGATCGCGCGGAGGCCGGCCCCGACCTCCACCGACTCGCAAGGCTCGCGCCGCTTCGCCTTCTTCCCCGGCTGCTTGATCCCCGTGAGGCATCCGGCGATGGAGTTCGCGATTCGCCATACGCTCTTGAACCTCGGCATCGAGATCGTCGACCTCGAGGGCGCCTCCTGCTGCCCCGATCCGATCTACTTCAAGTCCAAGGACAAGCTGTCGTGGCTCTGCGTCGCCGCCCGCAATCTCTGCCTGGCCGAGGAGCAGGGCGTCGATCTGTTCACGAACTGCTCCGGGTGCACGGCGACCCTTTCGGAGACCTACCACCTTCTTCATGACGATGCGCTGCGGGCTCGGGTGAATGAGAGGCTGGCGAGGATCGGGAAGAGGTACGAGGGCCGAAGCCGCATTCGCCACATCGTGACCCTGCTGAGGGACGTCGTCGGCTATGAAGCCGTCAGGGCGTCGGTCGTTCGGCCTCTCGAAGGGCTCAACGTGGCGATCCACTACGGCTGCCATCTTCTGAAGCCGAGCAAGATCATGGCGGTGGATGATCCGAACAACCCGATCGTGATGGAGAACCTAGTCGAGGCGCTGGGGGCGAAGCCCGTCCGCCACAGGAACTGGCACCTGTGCTGCGGGAAGGCCTGTCAGGCGGAGGACATCCCCTCGAACATGATGCACGATCTCCTCGGCGCCGTCCGGGAAGAGCGGGCCGACCTTCTGGGGTTGATCTGCCCGACCTGCTTCGGCCAGTTCGATCACGGGCAGGCGAAGATCGCGGCGCAGTTCGGGGAGGAGTTCGGCACGCCCGCCGTCTACTACTTCCAGCTTCTCGCGTTCGCGCAGGGCGTTTCCTACGACAAGCTGGGATTCGCGAGGCAGCGCTTCAAGCCGGAGTGCTTGAAGAGGTTTGAATAAGGCCCGGCTCCGGCGGCCGCCCCGGCTCCGGCAGGTGTAGTCTCCCAGCCCCCTTGTGCTATACTGGTCTGCGCGCGATCCACATCCGGAGGCCCAACGATGAGATCTCTCGTGTGTCTGCCAATCGCCGCGGCTCTCGTGCTTCTGTTGTCGGGGTCCGCACCCGCCCGAACTGCGATCTACGACATCCAGTACACGACCGATCCGTCCGGCAACTCCCCCATGGTGGGTCAGTCGGTGACGATCTCGGGCATCGTCACAGCGATCTTCGTCAGCGGCTATGTCGTCGCCGAAGAAGCAGGACCCTGGCATGCCATCTACGTTTACTCCACCCGAGACGGACCGAAGGTCGGCGACGAGATAGGGCTGAGCGGAACGGTATTCGAGTCCGGAGGCATGACGCGCATCTCGAGCGTTACGAGCTACACCCGACTCTCCCAGGGGAATGCCCTGACCCCATGGCCCGTGAATGCCCCCGGATCGGCGATGCGCTGGAGTCCCTGACCGGAGTCCTCTTCTTCACGAGCGGGGCATTCAAGGTCGAGCCGAGGACGACGGCCGACATCAGTGGGGAGGTCATACCTTCCTATGCGCTTCTCGGGACCGTCGTGACGATGGATGACGGCCTGAGCGTCCTTCAGGACGCCTACGTGATCATCCGAGGCGACCGGATCGTCGCCATACAGCAAGCCGAACCGCCGGGAGTGCCGATCGTCGATTGCGAGGGTCTGATCTTCCCGGGCCTGATCGACGCCCACAATCATGCAGTCTGGAACATCCTCGACCTGATCCCGTTCAACCGGACCTTCAACGATCGCTCTGAGTGGCGCGCGCATCCGCTCTATGCGGACTTCCAGACGCAGTACTACGCCATGCGCAACTATGGAGGCTCCGACGCGCAGACCTCGAACGCCTACAAGCTTGCCGAGGTCAGGGCGTTGTGCGCCGGGACCACGATGATCCAGAGCACCAACTGCAACGGCCCTGCCTACGACTACTTCGCCCACCAAGGAATCGGCATCGGCAATGCCGAGCGGTTTCCCAGCAGGGTCTTTGATTCGGTGTTTCCTCTCAATGAGACCCAGGCGTTCTGGACGCAGAAGCGCGGCGAGTACTGGGAGCGCTTCGTCATCCACCTGTCGGAGGGGATCAACGCCGGCGCGCTGCAGGAGTTCTACACCTGGCGGGACTGGGGCATGCTCGATGGGCGGACCACGATCCTCCACGGCGTTCCCTACGGTCCGAGCGAGTGGACGCAGATGGCCGCGGCCGGCGCGAGCCTGGTCTGGGCGCCGGCCAGCAACTGGTATCTGTACGCGGCATCGCCGAACATCCCCCAGGCCCTGGCCGCCGGCGTGAATGTCGCGATCGCTCCCGACTGGACCGAGTCGGGATGCCGGGACATGCTCGCGGAGATGAAGTACGGCTACGCGCTGAACGTCTCCCTCTGGGGCGGCATGCTGACGGCGGAGGACTTCGCCCTATTCGCGACGCGCAACGCCGCGCAAGCCATGGGGCTCCACGAGAGGACCGGCAAGCTTGCGCCAGGGTTCCAGGCGGATTGCCT
This sequence comes from Candidatus Eisenbacteria bacterium, assembly GCA_016867495.1. Lineage (NCBI taxonomy): Bacteria > Candidatus Eiseniibacteriota > Candidatus Eiseniibacteriota bacterium. Next base: position 12,405 of record VGJL01000010.1, read on the forward strand.
GGTCATTCCGGGCGACCCGCAGAGCCCCTACGATGCGCTGCTGGCCGCGGATCCGGCCGACGTGCGACTGACCGTCGTCAGCGGCCGGCCGATGTACGGCGATCAGGAGTTGATGACGCAGTTCCCGTTCCTGGAGAGCATGGAGGAGATCGAGATCTGTGGCCGCGAGAAGATGCTGGCTGTTCAGGTCGACGCCTTCGCGATTCCGGCCTCCGACAAGGCGATGTCCCTCGTCATCTCGGAGCTGGAGGAGGCTTACGGCCATGCCCTTCCGCGGGTCTGCGCGTTTCTCGGCCCTTACTACTGCTCGGCCGCCGGCGCGGATGATCTGGCCCATGCTGGCGGTCCTTCGCTCTCGGTCTGGCCCAATCCCTCTCGCGGATCAGCGACGCTCAAGCTTGGCGGCCTGGGCGGCGGTCCCGCCCGTCTTGAAATCTATGACGGGCGTGGAGGGATCGTTCGTGGTCTCCTCGCAGGAACGCGGGGCGCTGCGGATCGCCTCGCCGTCTGGGACGGTCGGGACGAGGCCGGGAGAAGAGTGGCGTCGGGCGTTTACTTCGTTCGCCTCGACGGCGGCACGCGAGCCTCGGGCGCGAAGATCCAGCTGATTCGGTAGCGGGCCCGCCGGCTTCTCCGCCGGCTCCGGATTCTCGGCCCGTTCCGCGGGGCTGGGCTCCCGTCAGTCCCCCATCAGACGCATCGCGCGGATGACTTCCCCCTCGTCCTTGGCTTTCAGAAACGCCTCGCGAACGTCGGTGGTCTGGAAGGCAACCGCCATCTGCTTGTAGATCTTCAGATACTGCGCGTCGTCATAGGGCGGGGCGACGATCACGAAGAAGAGATGGGCCGGCTGGCCGTCGAGGCAGTCGAATTCGAGCCCACGGCTCGAGCGGGCGAAGGCGAAGAGAAGCTCCTTGGCGTGAATCGTTCGAACGTGGGGAACGGCGATGCCGCGCACGAGGCCCGTGCTCGCCTTCTTCTCGCGGCTCAGAAGATCAGTGTGGAGTTTTCCCACGCTCCCCGTTCTGCCGCCGGCCTCGACGAGTTGCGCAAGCTCCAGGAGCGCCTCTTCCTTGACCCGCCAGATGTATCGCTCGCGGGGAAGGGGCGGCTCCTCCTGGGGAGGGTTTTGGGTCTCCATCTCGAGCTTGATCAGCTCGGGTCTCAGGAGACGGGCCAGATTCATGAAATCGCCTCGGCTCACGCCGCATTCCAGCATGGCGCAATGGCTGGGCCACGCGGGAGGCGGCCGCATACGCTCCTTACGGGTCTATGAGAATCTCCTTATGATCCTCTCCGTGTCGATCGGCGGCTCCGGAGACGGCCGCCGGCCTCCCTTGTACAACATGTCCGTATAGGATGGCCGGTCGACCTCATAGAAGACGCCCAAGTAGTAGGTGTCTGGCGGATCTCCCGTGAGGCGGAGCGCGGCCCATATGTCGTTCGTGTCGTGGTCGTCCGGAATCGGCACGACGTGGCTCTGATAGTAGTCGTATCCGATGCTCTTGTTGAACGTGACGCAAGGGCTGAGGACATGAATGAACGAGAAGCCATTGTGGCGGATCCCGCGGTCGATCATGGCGGCGAGCTCCTTGGGGTAGGAGGAGAAGCCGCGGGCGACGTAGGTCGCGCCGTAGGAGAGCATGAGCTGGACCGGTTGGATCGAGTACTCGAAGGAGCCATAGGGGCTCGCCTTGGTCGTCGTTCCGGGGTCCGAGGTGGGAGACACCTGCCCCTTCGTGAGGCCGTAGATCTGATTGTCCATGACGATGTAGGTGATGTTGATGTTCCGCCGGGCGACGTGCGACACATGTCCGCCGCCGATGGAGAAGGCGTCTCCATCGCCTCCGACGACGAGGACATCGAGGGCCGGATTGGCCGTCTTGACCCCCACCGCCACTGGGAGAGCGCGTCCGTGGGCTCCATGGAAGCCGTAGGCCCTGATGAATCCGGGCATGCGGCTCGAGCATCCGATGCCGGAGACGACGACCAGGCGATCGGGGTCGATCGCGGTCGTGGCCAGCGCGGAGAAGATCGAGTTCAGCACCCCATAGTCGCCGCACCCGGGGCACCAGACGGGCTTGCGGCTGCTCTTGTAGTCGGCCGCCCTTCTCGTGGCGGCAGTCGTCGAGGGCTCGGGCGGGTTCATGGCGCCATCTCCCTTATCTTCTTCAGCACGTCGCCGCGCTGGATCGGCAGGCCGTCGTAGCGTGTCACGACAACCGGGTCGAACCCCGGAATCTGCGATCGGAGAAACGCGGCATACTGCCCCGACATGTTTCCCTCGATCACGAAGACCTTTTTGCAGGATTGGATGAAGGCCCGGATATCTTCATTGGGACTCGGGTAGATCATGCGCGGGACGAAGCCGCCCGCCTTGACTCCCGCTCCGCACGCGATCTGCACGGCCTCGCGGATCGGCCCGGCGGTCGACCCCCACCCGATTACACCGATGTCCGGGTTGGCGTCGCCGTATCTCTTCACGGAGCCGAACTCCTTCAGGACCCCGGTCAGCTTGCGCTGCCGCTTTTCCATCATCGCCCGCCTCGTCGGCGGATCGTAGGCGGGCTTCCCGTCCTCGGCGTGCTCGAGTCCCGTCACGACATGCGCGCCGCCGATCGTGCCGGGTATCGTCCTGGCGGAGACCCCATTCTCCGTGAGCCGGTAGCGGAAGTAGAGAGCCTGGTCCACGATCTCCTGGGGAGGGCACAGGGGGGACGTCACCGGCTTCGCGCGCAGGAGGGAACGCGGGAGGTCAGCCCTGCGGAAGCCGAGCGCCTGCTCCGTGAGCACGATGACGGGGAGCTGATAGCAGTCGGCTACATCGAACGCGAGTTGCATGATCTCGAAGCAGTCGCGGATCGTCGTGGCGGCGAGGACGACATGAGGCGCGTCGCCGTGAGTCGCGGCGAGCGCGAGGGAGAGGTCGGCCTGCTCGGTCTTGGTCGGAAGGCCCGTGCTCGGACCCCCGCGCTGGACATTGACGATGACGCAAGGAATCTCCCCCATGGAACTCAAGCCGATCAGCTCGGCCATCAACGAGAGTCCGGGTCCCGAGGTCGCGGTCATGGACCGCACGCCCGTGAAGGAAGCCCCGAGAACCGCCCCGATGCTCGCGATCTCGTCCTCCGCCTGATACATGGCGCCGCCGACGCGCGGCAGCTCATAAGCGAGGATCTCCATGATTTCGGTCGCCGGGGTGATCGGATAGCCTCCGAAGAAGCGGCAGCCGGCGTAGAGCGAGCCGAGCGCGACCGCCTCGTTGCCGGAGAGGACGATGAACCCCTCGCCCTCCTCCTCCTTCAGCTCGAAGGGATCGTGCTTCTCGACGTGCGCCACGGCATAGTCGTAGCCTGCCGTGAAGGCGTTGAGGTTGTCCTGCAGGATCTTCCCGCTTCTTTTCGCGAATCGTTCCGCGAGGTTCTTCTCGATCATGACCCTGGAGAATCCGAACAGGGCCGAGACCGCCCCCACGGCGACCATGTTCTTCGTTCTGGGCTCTCCGACATCCTTGCGCGAGATCCGGTCCATCGGGATCTGGTAGACGATCCGGTCCGCGAGCTCCGGATGGCGCCTCTGGACCGGATCATCGTGCTCTCCGTCGATCACGAGGACGCCGTGCTGGGCGAGGTCGGGGCCGTGGAGGCCGTAGGCATCCTCGTTGAACGCGACGAGGATGTCGTACTCGTCGCCGAGGCTGTATACATGGTCGAGGCACAGCCGGAGCTTGACCACGGAGGGGCCTCCGCGCGCTTCCGCCGGGAACGTGCGGAAACTCGAGCTGTGGATGTTCATTCTGGCGGCCGTCATGGTGAGGATGTCGCCCGCGAGGACGACTCCCTCCCCCGACTCACCGCCGATGCCGACGACGAACTCCCGGACCGCCTCCATGAAACCTCCCAGGCTTCCCTCGGGGACTGAACGCGCAGGGCGCATGAGGATCGGCGAAGCCGGCTCCCCTCGTCGTCCCTTCTACACTTGCCGGCGGGCGCTCTGCCGGCCCGCCTTGCCTCGGGCGGGCCTATCCATACAAGTTACGGACCCCCCCTTCACGAAGACAAGCGGAAAGATAGGCCGAGAGAGGCTACCTCGCTAGCAGACGGCGAGTTAGCGGCGCGGGAAATGCGCTACCATTCACGTGTGTCGGAAACGCCGCTCATCTCCATCCTCCTCCCGGTGCGGGACGCGGAGGAGTTCCTCCCCGCGTGCCTCGATTCCCTCATCGGGCAGGACTTCAAGGACTGGGAGTGCCTCGCCGTCGACGACGGATCCCGCGATCGTTCCGCGGCGGTCTTGGATGAATGGCGCCTGCGCGATCGCCGCATCCGAGTGATGCGGATGTCCGGGGAAGGCGGGATCGTCCGTGCGCTCGAGGCGGCCCGCCGGGAAGCGCGCGGCTCGATCCTGGCCCGCCAGGACGCCGATGACCGGAGCCTTCCCGAGCGGCTCGCCCGACAGGCCGAGACGCTCGAGCGCCACCCGGATCTGGCCGCGGTCGGCGCGCTCACCCGCCCCGAGGGGAGAATCTCGGGGGGCATGAGCCGCTATCTCGATTGGCTCTCCGGTTGCGTGACGGCGGAGATCTGCGCGCGCGAGATCTGGATCGAGAGCCCCCTCGCGCACCCGACGGCGATGATGCGGGCCGCGGCGATTCGCGGTCTCGGAGGGTACCGGGAGATGGGGTGGCCCGAGGACTACGACCTCTGGCTGCGGCTTCATCGAGCCGGACAGCTCATCTCGAATGTCGCTGAGGTTCTCTACTGCTGGCGCGATCACCCCGATCGCCTCTCGCGAAGGGACCCGAGGTACAGCCCCGCCGCGTTCCTCCGTTGCAGGCTCCATCATCTGAGACGCCATCTCGCGGAGAAGAAGATCGTCAGGCCCCTAATCGTGTGGGGGGCGGGGCGCGACGGAAGACGGCTGGCGCGAGGATGGGAGGAGGAGACCCGCTCGGCGCCCCCCGCTCCCGAGATCGTCGGATTCGTCGACATCGATCCGCGCAAGATCGGCAGGGAGAGGCGGGGCCGTCCCGTCCTCGACATGCAGAGCGCGATGCGCGCCCATCCCGAGGCGTTCTTCTTGGTCGCCGTCGGGGTTCCGGGGGCGCGGGAGCTGATTCGCGATTCGCTTCGAGCCGAGGGGCGAGAAGAGGGCGCCGACTTCCTCTGCCTGCACTAGCCGGGGGCTTCAGGACAGGGCCAGCATTCTCCGGATCGGGACCAGGGCGCGCTTGCGGATCTCTTCGTCGAGGCGGATCTCGGGCCGCCCGTCGCGCAAGCAGAGATAGAGCTTCTCCAAGGTGTTGAGCCTCATGTGCGGGCACTCGTTGCACGCGCAGGACGAATCGGGAGGAGCCGGGATGTAGGTCTTCCCAGGCGCCATCTTCTCCATCTGATGGATGATTCCCGGCTCGGTCGCGATGATGTAGACCTCGCCCGCATCCTCCACGACGAACTTCAGGATCGAGCTGGTCGACCCGATGTGGTCAGCGTGCCGCAGCACCGACTCCTCGCACTCCGGGTGCGCCACGATCTGGGCCGCCGGATGCCGCAGCTTGAGCTGGACGATCTTCCTCTCCGAGAAGAGCTCGTGCACCTCGCAGGATCCGGGCCAGAGGATCATCGGGCGGCCGGTCCTGCTCATGATGTAGCGGCCAAGGTGCTGATCCGGGGCGAAGACGATCCCTTGTCCTTCCGGCACCGACCGGACGATCTTCTCCGCGTTGGACGAGGTGCAGATGATGTCGGACATCCCCTTCACCGCCGCCGAGCAGTTGATATAGCTCACGACGAAGTGATCGGGGTATCTCGAGAGGAAGGCCTGGAAGGCCTCCGGGGGACAGCCGTCGGCGAGAGAGCAGCCCGCCTCCAGGTCGGGGACGACCACGAGCCGATCGGGGTTCAGGATCTTCGCGGTCTCGGCCATGAAGTGGACTCCGGCGAAGACGATGACGCGCGCCTCGGTCTTCTCCGCGGCCTGGGCCAGGGCGAGACTGTCCCCGACGCGGTCGGCGATGTCCTGGATCTCGCCCTCCTGATAGTAGTGGGCGAGAATGACCGCGTTCTTCTCCTTGCGGAGGCGCTCGATCTCCCCGTGGATATCGAGGCCGGGGTCGATCTCCGACGACATCGAGGCCATCTCTTCCCTCACGCTGAGCGTTCCCGCCCCCCGCCTCCCTTCGCGTGGAGTCCCGCTCGCATGCTCCCATCCTAGCACGAGGCAGAACGCCTCCTTTCCTTCTGCTATCATCGCCTCCGATGGAACCTGCGCGGAGCGCGACCCCGCACGGCGAAGGCGGCGGGCCAACGGCGGCGCGAGGCGGGACTGCGGATAGCCGGCCAGGGCCGTCTCGCGATCTCGCCCTCTGGGGGATTCTGGCGCTTGGCCTCTTGCTGCGCCTCTGGAAGCTCGACGGCGATCTGCCCTACGTCCTCCACTACGACGAGCCGACCATGGTGGACAACGCCGTCTGGATGTGGCGGCACGGGACGCTGAACCCGCACTTCTTCAACTATCCGACCGGCCTCATCTACCTGCTCGCCGCCTTCTACGGGCTCGTGATGCTGGGAGGAGTCATCGCGGGGCGGTTCGACGGTTTCGCGCAGGCGCTCCAGTGGATCGGTTCCGGGACCTATCCGCGTCCGCCCGAAGGAGGGGTTCTCTACTTCTACCCGACCCTCGGCGTCCCCGCGCTCTATCTGATCGGCCGCTCCATCAGCGTCGCCGCGGGCGTCATCGCGATCGCGGCGATCCATGCCGTCGCCCGCCGGATCGGCGGGAGTCCGAGGGCGGCCCGCATGGCCGCGTTCTTCCTGGCCGTTTCCCCGCTCGCCGTCGAGCACTCCCATCTGATCACCACCGACATGGCGTCGGCCGGGCTCGCGACGCTGGCGCTTCTCGGCGCGATCAGAGCGGAAGCGGGAGGAAGGAAGGAGTGGATCTTAGCCGGGATCCTCGCCGGACTCGCCGCGGGAACGAAGTACAACGCGGGACTCGTGGCCTTGGTCCTTGCCGCCCTCGCGGTGTGGCGCTGGCGCTCCGAGGGGATGAACGCGACCCGACTTCTCTTGTACGGCGCGCTCGCGGCGGCGCTCGCCTTCATCGTCACGACCCCTTATGCCGTACTCGACTTCTCCCGTTTCGCGAAGGACCTGGCGTACGAGTTCCACAGGGTCTCATCGATCACCCCGACCTTCCGGGGCGCTGAAGCCGTCGAGGCCACTCCAGCGGAGAAGATCGGAGGGATCGTCTGGCACAACCTGGGGGCGGCGGGGATGATCGCGGCCCTCGCAGGCGCGGCGGCGGCGATCAGGACGCGGCGATTCGGCCCGTCGGCGGTGGTTGTCTGGGTGGCGGCGACATTCCTGCCGATGTTCATGTGGGAAAGCCTGTATGCCCGCTACATCCTCCTTCCGTGGCCCGCCGTCCTCTTGCTCGCCGCGTGGGGCGTGGAGGCCGTCCTCGGATCGATCTCAAGGTGGCGGAAGCTCACTCCTGACGCGGAAAGGAAAGTCCTCGCCCTGCTCCTGATCCTGGTGCTCCTGCCGGGGACGATCCGTCTCGTCAGGCGCGAGTCGCGCCGCGCGACGCTCGATCCCCGGATCGAGATGACGGCCTGGATCGATGAGAACGTCCCGGCGGGAGAGAGGGTCGTCATCGAGCCGGGAGGGGCGTTCCCCCGGACGGATCGGCTCACAGTCGATAGGATCGACTTCCTCGGCCGCGAACTGCCGGCGACATACCTCTCCCGCGGGATTCGCTTTCTCGGCGCGTCGGGGCGGGAGCGCCTGGTCCGAGGAGAGGAAGCCTGCAGGGGCGTCTTCAGGAATCTCGACGCGATCAAGGACTCCTCCGACATCGTCTGGTCGCGGGATCGCTACGCGATCTACTACCTTCGCGGCCGGCTGGAGTGGGAGGACTCGCTCTCCGCCGCGCTCGATCGCGGGGACCTGGCCGGGGGGAGGGAGATGCTGGAAGCGAGGACGGAAGCGTTTTCCCCGACGCCGTATCTGTGGAAGACCCTCTCCTTTCTGCGTCTTCAGCTCGGGGACACGGCGGCGGCGGCGCAGGGGTATCGAATCGTCGCCGCCATGGACACGACGGATGTCGAGACGCCGTTGATCCTCTCGGACCTCGCGCTCGGAGAGAGGGACTGGGACGAGGCGCTGCGCCATCTCGCGGTCGCGCGGCGGATCTCCCCGCGGGCGCACCTGATCCATCACAACCTGGCGGTGGCCTACCTGTACAGGGCGCAGGATCGGCTGCGCGCGGGCGGCAGGGACTCGGCCCGAGTCGATTGGAATCGGGCGCGCGAGAGCGCGGCCTACTGTGCTAAGGTCGCTCCCGCGGATCCGGAGATGCTGGCCATCCGGGACCAGGTCGATCGGATGGGGCGAAGATGGGGATTCGAGGAGGGGAGACGACCTTGATCCAGGTTCAGGACCTGCGGAAGAGCTTCGGGCAGACGCGGGCGGTCGACGGGATCACCTTCGCCGTGTCGGAGGGGATGATCTATGGGCTGCTCGGGCCGAACGGCGCCGGCAAGACGACCACGATCTCCTGCATCACGGGACTCCTGATGCCGGACGGAGGCAGGATCGTCCTCGACGGATGCGAGCTCGCCTCCGATCCCATCCGCTTCAAGCGATCGATCGGCGTGGTGCCGCAGGAGACGGCGCTCTATCCAACCCTCACGGCCTACGAGAACGTGGCCTACTTCGCTTCCCTGCACGGGCTCTCGGGGGCGGATCTTCGCGGCCGGGCGGGGCAGATCCTCGATCGCGTCGGCCTCTCGGCAGGGTCGAAACAGCAGGCGCGGACCTTCTCGGGCGGCATGAAGAGACGATTGAACCTCGCGATCGGCTTGATGCACCGCCCTCGACTTCTGCTCCTTGATGAGCCGACGGTCGGGATCGATCCCCAGGCCCGCATCAACATCCTCGACGTGGTTCGCGAGATCCAGCGGGAGGGGACGGGAATCCTCTACACCACTCACTATCTCGAGGAAGCGGAGACCCTGTGCGACAGGGTCGGAATCATGGACCACGGCCGGGTTCTCGCCGAGGGGACTGTCTCCGAGTTGCGGAGCATGGTGGGGGAGGGGACGGTCGTCGCTCTCAGGGGGAAGTTCCGGGCCGAGGCGCTCCGCGCCTCGATCGCGTCCGATCCGAGCATCCATCTTCTCTCTCTCGAGGATGACGCGGCGATGCTCTCCGTGGGAGGCGCCGCTCGCGCGGTCGCGGATCTGCTCTCATCGCTTCTTCGCGGGGGAATCGAGGTCGAGGAAATCTCGATGAGGGAGGCGAGCCTCCAGAACGTCTTCCTCAAGTTGACGGGCCGCGAGCTGAGGGACTGACGGTCGTGCGGACGGTCTTGCTGTCGCTGCGAAAGGACCTGCTGAGGTGGGTTCGGTCCCCGATCCTGCCCCTGGTGTTCCTGTCCTTCCCGATCGTCTTCGCCCTGTTGATCGGGCTCGCGTTCGGGGGCGGCGATGAGATCGCGCCGATCAAGCTCGCCCTCGTCAACGAGGACGATGGAGTCGTCTCAAGGCTCATCTCCTCGGCCTTCACATCGAGGAGAGCGCCCGTCGCCTTCCAGATCCAGGAAGCGGACTCCGCAGGCGGATTGCGGCTCGTGGAGAACGACAAGGTCTCCGCCATGCTCCGGGTCCCCGCGGGATTCAGCGACAGTCTCTTCAGCGGAGGCACGAGCTACCTGGAGGTCGTGAAGAATCCCGCCGAGGCCGTCTACCCGCGGATCGTGGAGGAGTACGCCGGCGTGCTCGCGCTGCTGGGCACGGGCGCTTCCCGGATCCTCGGCGATCCCTTGAGCGGAATCCAGGAGCAGGTCGAGTCGAGGGCGGCTCCCACGGACGCATTCCTCTCGGCTGTCTCGGTCGACATCGGACGACAAGCGCGGAAAGCGGCCCGCTATGTCTTCCCGCCGGCGATCTACCTGCGGTCCGGAGAGACGGAAGGGGACGACCGTTCCTCCTCGTCGCCCCTCAAGGTGGCTCTCTTCGTCCTGCCGGGCATGGCGACCTTCGCCCTCCTCACCCTCGCCATCGCGAGCATGTCGGACTTGAGGCGCGAGAGATCGGCGGGCACGCTCGCCCGTCAGCTCGCGGGCCCGGTCCGCCCTTGGAATCCCGTCGCGGCCAAGATCGGCGTGACCCTGATCCTGGGTCTCATGTGTATCGTCATTCTTGGGATCCTCGCCGCGATGTGGGGAGACGGCAAGGTCTCCATCGCGGGCTTCGCTGTCCTCTCGTTCGCCTTCGCGCTCTGCGCCACCGGATTCGCGACGCTCATGCAATCTCTCTTCGAGTCCGAGACCGCCGGCAGCGCCTTCGGATCGATCGTCGTCATGGTGATGTCGCTCCTGGGCGGGAGCTTCATTCCTCTCTCGGTGCTGCCCGGCTTCGCCCGCAGGATCGCCCCCTTCACGCTGAACTACTGGGCGAACACGGGGTTTCACAAGCTCCTCTTCGAGAAGGCCTCTCCTGCGGAACTCCTTCCGAACGTGGGCATCCTGATCGGGATGGGTGTGTTGTTCGTGGCCGTCTCCCTGCCCTTGATGCGCAAGCGAATCCTGAGGGGGGCCTAGCGTGCTGCGCGCCGTCATCCTGATCGCGTTGGGCGAGCTTCGCCTTGTCTTCAAGGAGCGCTCGGCCATCATCTGGATGCTCGCGATGCCGATCGCCTTCATCGGACTCTTCGGATCGTTCATGGGATCGGGGAGCGCGGTGAGGCCGACAGGCCTGACGGTTCGGGATGACGACAACACATTCCTTTCCGAGCGCATGATCGAGAGCCTGCGAGGCGAGCTGTTCAGCATCCGGATGGCCGAAGAAGGAGACACGCTCCGCCCGCCGGCCCGCACTCTGACGATCCCCGCGGGATTCTCGGACAGCCTCGTCTCTGGACGGCGCGTGGGTCTGGGTTTCGAGGAGAGGAGCAACGCGAACGAACAGCACACTCTCGCGGCGCGCGTCCATGTCCAGAAGGCGATCGCTCGGATGCTCATGACCCTCGTAGAGATCGACACTTCCCTCGCAGCGGGCGGGCTCCCGTTGGAGGGAGAGTCCTTCCGGGCGGAGTTCCGTCGACTCATGGAGCGGCCCGATCTGATCGCCGCGAAGGCGCGAACGGCCGGCAAGGGCAGGGCGGTCCCGCAAGGATTCGCGGCGAGCGCGCCGGCCATGCTGGTTTTCTTCGTCATGATGAACACGGTGATCTACGGAGCCATCCTGTTGACGCAGGAGAAGCAGACTCGCTGTCTGGCGCGCCTCGCCGCCCAGCCTGTGAGCCGCTTCGGTCTGCTCTCCGGAAAGCTGCTCGGGCGGATCCTGCTCGCCCTTGCGCAGGCCGCCCTCCTCCTTGTCGTGGGCCGTCTCGCCTTTGGAGTCTACTGGGGACCGAGCCCGGCGGCCCTCACGGTCCTCGTCTTCTGCCTTGCCGCCGCGTGCGGGTCGCTCGGCCTGATGCTCGGCTCCGTTCTACGAACCACGGAGCAGGCCTCGGCGATCGGCTGGATCATCCCCCTCATCCTCGGCGCCATCGGAGGGTGCTGGTGGCCCCTCGAGGTCGTTCCCGGCTGGCTTCGGACCGCCGGGCACATCTCTCCGGCCGCCTGGGCGATGGATGGGCTCCACGGATTGATCTCGTTCGGTCGAGGGGGAGAGGCTGTGGTCTGGCCGAGTCTCGTCCTGATCGCCTACACGATCCTCTTCCTGGGCCTGGGAGTGAGGAAGCTGCGGAGCGAGTAGGCAGGGACGGCTGCTCGCCGCCTCACCGGGGCCCTCCGGCCTGGTTGACATCACCCCCGTCTCGCCCGATCATGCGACAGCGTGACAAGCAATCTCGAGGGACGAGAGCTTCTCGGGGGGCGTTACGAGATCCTCGTGAAGCACTCCCCAGACAACCGCAGCGGCAGCGCCGCGCTGTTTGCGACGGGTAGCAGCAGTTGACTCCGCCGGAATCGCGCGGAGTCGGAGGGCTCGCGCGTTGACGCTCCGAAGGCTGATCAGGGGTCTCAGGCTCTACGCGCAGGGATCGCTCGCCTGTCTCTATCTCGCGGCGGGGGGATTCCTTCTTCGCAGGAACCGGCCGCTCCTGCGCGAGGTCGCGAGCCGTCTCGGCTCCGGCGGCCTTCCGGGGGGGCGCCCGCGCGGGCTCATACCGCCGCGCCCTCTGGGGGAGGTCATCAAGACCTCGACGACCGTCACGCTCGCCGAGCTGGAAGATGCGGACGGGGCCGTGAGCCTTCTCGAGCTCGTCGTCATCGCGTCGCTCGTCCGGGAACAGGATCCCTCGCTGAGTCTCGAGATCGGCACCTTCCACGGCCGCACGACGCTGAACATCGCGATGAACCAGCGGCCCGGCACAGAGGTGATCACTCTCGATCTCCCGGCTGAGGACCTGCCGCGCGTCGACAAGGCGCTGGAGGACTCCGACAAGAAGTACATCCTCAAGGATTCATCGGGCGCCCGGTTCGCCGGCCGGCGGACGGAGGCGCGGATCGTCCAGCTCTATGGAGACTCTTCGCGGTACGACTTCTCCCAGTACGCCGGCAGGGTCGATCTCGTCTTTGTCGATGGCGCGCACAGCTACGACTTCGTGCTGAACGACTCCCGCGTGGCGCTGAGTTGCGTCCGCCCGGGGGGCGTTGTGCTCTGGCACGACTACGACACGCCGCACTGGCCCGGCGTTACGCGCGCCCTGAACGAGCTCTACCAGACGGACCCTCGCTTCGCGGAAGTCATGCACATCGAGGGCACGTCGCTCTGTCTTCTGCGCCGTTGAGCGCGGGATCGATCGGGGTGGGTTCGAAGGACCCCGACGGTTCCCTTCGCCCGAGTCCATCGGGAGCGGAGTCCACGGCGCCGGATTGCGGGATCAGTCCGCGAGCACGACCTTGCGCGTGTAGGCGACGCCCGCGGCGCGCAGGTTGAAGAAATAGACTCCCGCGGCGGCGCGCAGGCCCGAGTCGTTCGTTCCGTCCCAGGCGATCTCGTGCTTGCCTCCCGCGATCCGGCCATCGAGCAATGTCCTGACACGGCTTCCCTGCAGGTCATGGACCGCCAGGCTCACCGTCTCATCGAAGAGAAGCTCGAAGGAGATCGCCGTCGAAGCGCGGAAGGGGTTGGGCGCGACGCCCGCGATGGATCCGGCGGCGGGCGCGCCATCCTCGTCCACTCCCGCCGCAGGCAAGACGACCTCGAAGGAGTACCATGCCGCCGGCTCTGCGCGGGGCATTCCCTCCCGGCGATTCGACTCGTCGACGGCGTGGATGTAGTAGTCCACCGTCGTTGCGCTCGGTTGAGCCGGGATCATGGCCTGATACCAGTCCGCGGGCGCGTCGGGAAGCAATGTGGAGGAGGCGAAGGAAGGCGGCGTCTGACCGGTTGGATAGGCCCGCCACCAGACGAGGAGCGAATCCGCCTTCAGCCCCGCCTCGCTCCGGTCGTCGATCATCGCTCGAATCGGCACGGGGGCGTAGGCGTCCCATTCGACGATCGGGGTGTGTTCGATCCGCAGCATGCCGCCGTCGGCGATTCCCATGACCCTGCAGTGGAGGGCGTCGTCCGTCAGCCAGCCGCTGTAGGAGACGCCGATCACCTCATAGCCCGGCATGGCGGCGCCGTAGACCTGGAGGGCGTTGGCGTCCCCCGGCGACAAGCTGAACGTGGGGACGAGGACCTTGTCGTTCAGGATCAGGGAGTTTGTGTAGGCGGCGACGTTCGAGCCTCCGATGCTTGGGCAGAAGACCCGGACGACGCGGTAGTTCCTGCCCGTGGAACTCTGGAGGGAGGCGATCAGAGTCGCGTTCTGTTCGAGTTCCGGGTAGTCGCCGTGGCCCGAGGCGACCTGCTTCATCACGATCGTCTCCTCGTCGAGGAGCTTGGCCCAGCAATCGATGTGGTGAATCCCGGTCGTCGCGATATCGGGCACGACGTTGTAGGTGTTCAGTCCGTAGTAGTCCTGCATGAGCTGGAAGATCTGCTCGTGCGTCCTGCTCGCGTTTTCCGTCCAGACGAGATCGGTGGAGAAGGAGATCCCGTATCCATCGGTCATGTAGTTGCCGCCCGTGTGCCAGAGATCGTGCGTATGGACGGGGATTCCCCAGTGCTGCCCGCAGACGATCGGGACCGCGTTGTCGTTCGGCCTGTACGGACGGTTGTAGTAATGATCGATGATCCTGATGTCGCCGTTGCCGTCGAAGACGAACCAGGGGCCGTAATCGCGCGTCCAGTATGAATCGGACGGCGCGATGATCCAATCGACTCCGTTGGGGTCGATTCCGTTCGCCTGGAAGTTGGTCCGAGCTGTGCTGTAGGAGCTGGAGGAGACGACGCAGGCGATCTGGACGTCCTCGTCCATCTCGCGGATCAGCGAGTAGGGAATCCCGAGGGGGTAGCGGATGAGCGCCATCGTCATCGGTTCGTACTCGGCCACGTTGCGGATCGGCGCCGCCGGCGGCGGGTCGTTGACCAGGAGCCGCAGCGGGGGAATTCCCCCATAGGCGGCCCGCTCCTCCGGGGTCTCCCAGCTCGGGAGCTGCTTCGCCGTGCGGTCGACATCCCATTCCCAGCGGTCGATCGTCGGCGCTTCGAGGCCCGGATCTGGGGCGGAGATGGCGGGTATGGCCGCCAGAGCGAGGAGAAGCGTGAAGAGCGCGGGTACGGGATTGCGTGGCATGTTGCTTCCTCCGCGTCGCTGCGTGTTTGCGCCCAGGGGCCGAAGCAGGATTTTCACAATTCTACAGGATCTGACCGGCCTCTGACAAGCGGGTCGGCAGCGCGTCAGTCTTGGGCCTGCTCCTCGAGCCGCGCGCGGACGCGCTCCGAGATCTTCTGACCGCGATCGGATGTGCTGGCCAGAAGCGACCCGGCCCGAGAGGCGACATCGCGCGCCCAACCTTTGTCGGCGATTCCGGGAAGGTTGATCATCACGTTGTCGTAGGCGCCCTCCGCGCAGGCGACGGTGACGAGGGCGGCGACGGCGGCATCGCTCGCCGAGTTCGGGTTGCCTCGGGTAGCGGCGGCCTCCGCGAGATCGAGAACAGCGGCCGTTCGCTCGAGGACTCCCAGGGGAACGCGGATCGCTTCCCGGGAAGCCTCCTGGATCGCTTCCTCGCGCGCCTGCTGCTCTTGTGCGGTCTTCTTCGGCAGACGCCCGGCGGCCATGACGGCATTGAACGCGTCGGTGTCGCGGTCGATGTCATCGAGGAAGGCGTCCTTCAGGCGCTGGCCATCCTCCGCGATCTTGATCATCTCCTCTCGCGCCGCCTCGTGCCCTTTCTTGCCGACGGTGAGGTTCGCGACCATGGCCGCCAGGGCGGCGCCCAGAGCGCCGCAAAGCGCGGCCACGCTTCCTCCGCCGGGGGCGGGCGAGTCGGTCGACAGCTCGTCGACGAAGTCGCGCACGCTCCTGTCGATCAACAGGCGTCCCCCCTCGCGGACGCGGTACTCGATGATCTTCTTCATGGGATCGAAGGGCGAGATGTCGTTCAGCCCGAGAGACTGCACGGCCACATGGACGAGTTCGGCATCGGGGACGCCCGTCGATTCCCCTTGGCGCTCGAGATAGTAGCGACCGGCCGAGCGCATCGCGTCCAGCGGGATCAATCCCACCAGCTCGCTCCCCGTGACCCGGAGCCCGAGCTTGGCCGCCTCCGTCACGCAGGCCTCGAAGGCGAGATGCGGGGGCGTGAGGTGGTAGTTCAGCAGGTTGATCGAGACCTGCGCGCACCCGTACTCCTCGATCGACCATCCGACCGCCCGCACCGCCCGCAGAAGCCCGGGCTTCCGCACGGGACTCCCGTCCTCTGCGAGGACCTGCGCCCCGCTTGAATCGCGCGCGATCCGCCCCGTCTCGCGGATGTTGAGCGCGACCTCGTTGGCGAGCCGCTTGTCCCGCGTGTTCAAGTTCACGTTGTAGGCGATCAGGAAGTCGCGGGCGCCGATCACCGTCGCGCCGGATCTGGCGTTGAACGCGGCGGGGCCGAAGTCGGGGACCCAGGCGGGATCCTTCAGCTTGTCCGCGAGACCCTCGTACTCCCCGGCGCGGATGTCGGCGAGGCTTCGCCGCTCCGGGCGGGACGCGGCGTGCTCGTAGAGGTAGATCGGAATCGCGAGCTCGCGCCCCACGCGCTCGCCGACGGCGCGCGCGATCTCGACGCAATCCTCCATCGTGACGCCGCTCACCGGAACGAACGGACAGACATCGGTCGCCCCCATGCGCGGATGCGCCCCCTTGTGCCGGCTCATGTCGATCAAGGCCGACGCGCAGCGGATCGCGCGGAAGGCCGCCTCCGCCACGCCCGCGGGCGAGCCGACGAGGGTCACGACGGTGCGGTTGGTGTCCGCGCCCGGGTCGACATCGAGGAGGCGCACTCCCGCCACCCCCTCGATCTCGCGGGCGATCGCATCCAGGACGGAACGGTCCCGCCCCTCGCTGAAGTTGGGAACGCACTCGACCAGGCCGGCCATCCGCCGCCTCCTTTCCACGTCTCCGGAATGCCTGAGGCTACGGGCCCCGCCCGCCGCCGGTCAAGCGCGGGCCGGAGGGTCCGGCATCGGGACGAGCCCCGGCGGCCATCGTCCTTGAGGCGGTCGCCCCGGGGCACCATTCCCTCTCCCCCGCGCCCGCGGGGACCGCTATCATCTGTCTCCGGACCGCATGGCGTCGAGATTCCCGTTCCGTGGCGCCAAAGGAAGGAGAGAAAGATGAAGCACTCGTTCCCCCTCTTTATCGTGATGTGCGCCGTGGCAGGCATCGCCCTAACCGGCTGCGCCGCCAAGAAGACTCAGGTCGCGGGCGGCGCGGATCGATCGGGCGCCACCCCCGCGGACAAGTCGACCGCCGCTCCCGCGAAGTGGGAATACAAGGACGCCCCGACTCCGCCCTTCGATGGAACGCCCGAGAAGTTCCTGACCTCCTTCGGATTCGAGGAAGGAGCGTCGGTGCTCAAGTCCGAGGCCATGGGGGCATGCCAGGAAGCGGTGAAGGAGATCGAAGGGACGCCTGACGCCAGGATCCTCGCGGTCGGGTTCGCCGACGGGATCAAGGAGAAGGACACCGCGGAACGGCTGGGAACGGAACGCGCCGAGGCCGCCCGCCGCTTCCTGGGCACGCTCGGCATCGCCTCGACGCGAGTCCATGTCGCCTCCTTCGGATCGCGCTACTCCACCGCGCGGGACTTCGAGACGATCAAGCAGGGGCACGAGCGCAAAGTCGAGCTCTGGGTGTTGAAGTAGGCGGTCGCCTCGCCGCCCGGCCCCTTCGCGCGATTTCGTCGCGCCGGCCCGGCCTGGCGGAGCCCGAGACGCGGGGCGAACTCCGGGCCTACCGGATCGCCCCCTCCTTGCCCAGGAGCCTGCGCAGGAGTCCGATCTGGCCCAAGTGATACGCCTCATGGAAGTGGAGCATGGCGATCTTCTCGGCCACGGTTCCATCAGGACCCGCCGCCGTGAGTCGCTCGGGAGAAGTCCGCGCCAGGGCCGCCACGATCCTCTCCTGTGAGCGATCGATGGCGCCCAGGATCTTCTCCAGGGGAGCCGCGGCGCCCGCATCGATCATCGGTTTCGAGCCGCGGATGTAGGGGGCCGACTCCGCCTCGGTCCAGATCGCCGGCTCCTCGAGGAGCCGCAGGATCGAGTTCCGCTGCTGGGCGATGTGTCCGAGGACCCAGTTGATGCAGTTCCCCGCCCCGGGCGGCTGAGCGAGGCTCTCCTCGTGGGTGATCCCTTTCATGTTCACGCCGAGCACGTGGTGGTTGATGCCGAAGAGCATGGCCAGCACTTCCGCGTTCATCGTTCCTCCTGTGGGGTTTCTTGGCCGTCGGTCGCCCCCGGGCCTCCCCGCACGGTCCCGGGCATGGCGATCTCCGTCTCGAGCAGGCTGCGCAAGATGGCGAGGGCTGAGTGGATCGGGCCCAGATCCGGGTCGATCTGCTGGCAGGTGATCCGATGGCGCCCGCGAGCCGGCGTCCTGAACTCGACCGGGACCGGCGCCTCCGCGATCCGCTTGATGTCGCCGCGCGTGAGCGGCTCGCGGAACTCCAGCATGATCAGGCGCCGGCGTATCGTGGCCGTCTCGACGCCCGCCTGTCCCGCCAGGAGGCGAACCCTCCGCAGATCGAAAAGGTGCCGCCCCGGATCGGGGAGGGATCCGAATCGATCGCGGACTTCCTCCTCGATCGCGGCCACGCCCTCGATCTCATTCGTGTCGGCGAGGGACTTGTACAGGTTCATCTTCTCCCGCACGTCCGGGACGAAGCCGTCGGGGAGATAGGCCTCCAGATCGGTGACGATCCGCGCCTCGCGCGGCGCCTCGAGGGGAATCCCCTTCAGCTCGCGCACCGTCTCGTCCAGGAGGCGGCAGTAGAGATCGAAGCCGACGTTCAGGATGAAGCCGTGCTGTTCGGCGCCGAGGAGGTTCCCCGCCCCGCGGATCTCGAGGTCCCGCATCGCGAGCTGGAAGCCGGAGCCCAAGTCGCCGAACTCCTCGATCGCCTTCAGGCGCTTCTGGGCCTGCTCGGTGATCGATCGATAGGGGGGAGTGAGTAGGAAGGCATAGGCCTTCCTCGACGAGCGTCCCACCCGGCCCCGCAACTGGTAGAGCTGGGCGAGGCCGAAGGTGTCGCCGCGGTTCACGAGGATCGTGTTCACGTTCGGGAAATCGAGGCCCGATTCGATGATCGCGGTCGAGATGAGGACGTCGTACTCCTTGGCGAGGAAGTCGCGCATCACCCTCTCGAGATGCTGCTCGCGCATCTGCCCGTGGGCGATCGCGAATCTCAGGTGGGGGGCCAGGCCGGCGAGATAGCCCGCGATCGCGTCGATCGACTCGATCCGGTTGTGGACGAAGAACGACTGTCCGCCGCGGTCGGCCTCGCGCATCAGCGCGTGGGCGATCAAGTCGTCTCGGAACTCGACGATCTCGGTCTGGATCGGGCGCCTGTCGACAGGCGGCGTCATGATGGTGGACATGTCCCGCCCGCCGGAAAGGGCCAGATGGAGGGTCCGCGGGATCGGCGTCGCCGTGAGGGTGAGGCAATCGACGGTCTCGGTGAGCTTCTTCAGTCGCTCCTTGTGGACGACGCCGAAGCGGTGCTCCTCGTCGATGATCAAGAGGCCGAGTTCGCGGAAGACGACATCCTTCTGGATCAAGCGATGGGTGCCGATCAGGATGTCGACACGTCCCTTGCGAAGCTCCTCGATGACGGCCTTCTGCTCCTTCGCCGATCGGAAGCGCGAGAGCATCTCGACGCGGACCGGGAACTCGCGCAGCCTCTCGCTGAAGGTATCGAAGTGCTGCTCGGCCAGGAGGGTTGTCGGCACCAGCACGGCGACCTGCTTGCCGTCGATCACGGCCTTGAAGGCGGCGCGCAGCGCCACCTCCGTCTTGCCGTAGCCGACATCGCCGCAGACGAGCCGGTCCATCGGGGCCGGCGACTCCATGTCGGTCTTGACCTCGGAGATCGCCTTCAACTGATCGGGCGTCTCTTCGTAGGGAAAGGCCAGCTCGAGCGCGGCCTGCGCGTCGCTGTCAGGCGCGAAGGAGTGTCCCGGCCGGGAGCGGCGAATGGCATAGGTGCGCAACAGCTCCTCTGCCATATCACGGATCCGGCGCTTGATCTGCGCCTTCTTGCGCGCCCAGGTCGGCGTCCCGAGTCGGCTGAGCTGCGGGCGATGCCCTTCCTCGGCCGAGTAGCGCTGGACGACGCTCAGCTGCTCGACCGGGATGTAGAGCTTGTCGCCTCCCGCGTACTCGAGCGTCATGCAATCGGTCTCCTGCCCGTCGACGAGCAGGCGCGAGAGCCCGCGATAGACGCCGATGCCGTGATCGATGTGGACGACGAAGTCCCCCTGGCTCATCGCCAGAAGCTCCTTGACGGAGATGCCGCGCGAGAAGCGGCGGCCGGCGCTGCGGCGGCGGGTGCGGGCGAAGATCTCGTGGTCCGTCAGGACGGCGAGGCCGATGTCGGGAATCTCGAACCCGCCCGCGAGGTTGCCGACATGGAACTCCGCCGGGACGGGATGGAGAAGCTCGGAGAGCCGTTCCCGGTGGGGCTCGGTGTCGCAGAGGATGTGGATGCGGGGGCAAGTCTCCCGCAGGCGGAGGATGTAGGAGCGGGTCAGCTCCAGGTTTCTGCCGAAGCGCTCGGCGGGGCGGGTGTGCATCCTGTGGGCGTCTTCTTCGCCGGCATCGCTCGCCGACTGCGAGAACTCGATTCGGACGGGGGTGGAGTCGTCGGGCGCCTCGATGGAGCGATCACGGGACTCGCCGGCATCGCAGCGCGTCGCGCCGGCGAGATCGGCGAGAACGGCGAAGAGACGATCAGGCGGCGAGACGACGCGGCCTCCCTCCACCGCCGTCTCATAGGCGTTCGCGGCTGCCTCGATGATCGCCTCGGATATCGATCGCAGCCTCGCCGGCTCCTCCAGGACGATCCAGGCGGGCGAGGGAAGATAGGCCCCCGGCTGGACGAGCGGAATGGGATAGAAGCCCGCCAGCCATTCCGAGCCGTCGAACATCCCCTCGCCGCGGACCAGATCGACCAGCGCCTCCTCGACGCCGCCGCGCTCTTCGAGGACGCGCCCGGCCTCCTCGCGCTCCGCCGCGGACGGCTGAAGGGCGGCAGTCGGCAAGATGACGACCTCCTGCTGCGTCCCAAGGGAACGCTGCGTGAAGACATCGAACTCGCGGAGGCTCACGATCTCGTCGCCGTCGAACTCGCAACGCACCGGGTGCTCTCGGCCGAGCGTGTAGATGTCGAGGATGCCGCCGCGCCTGCTCGCGTCACCGTATTCTCCGACCATCGGGGAGAGTTCGTAGCCGACATCGACGAGGTGCCGCACCAGGATGTCGGGATCGGCACTCTCGCCCACCCTCAGCGTCCGTATCCGATCTCGCAGCCATGCGGGCTCGGGGACCTTGCGCATCCAGGCCGGCGGCGTGGTCACGATGACGCGAAGGTCGCGCAACATGGGGAGCGAGGCCGGGGAGCCGAGGGCGAGGGCGCTCAGGATCTCGGCCCGGACCGACCGCGCTGGACTCCGGGCGGGAGCGGCCCCGTATGGGTCCTCGCCGAGATCGGGGAAGAGGACGGCGGAGCGCGGCCCCAGGAGGAAGTCGATGTCCTCCCGGATCTCGTCGGCGTCATGAGCCTCGGCCGTGATCAGGACGATGGGCGCCGCGCGCTCTCTGGCCAGCGCGGCGAGGGCGAGAGAGCGCGTCGAGGCGACCAATCCTCCGATGCGAGCACGTTTTGCCCCGCCTCGAAGGTCGGCGAGGACCTTCGCGAAGGCGGGCCAGGCGGCGAACCTCTCGAGGATGGAGTCCGCTACCGAGAGGCCGACCCGAGCGTCCGCTCTTGGCATCTAGGGCGGGAGTATAGCGGATCGCGGAGGCGATGAGCGCTCTTCGAGGCGGGGTCCGCGCGGCCGTGGTCGCATCCTCGGCGTCGGGGCGGTTGCTCCATTAAGCCTTGCGGTTGTCTCCTCGGCATGGAGGAAAGGGAGTGTTGAATGTCGGGGTTCCGGTGTATGATGGACTCGCCCAGGAGATAGGCCGGCGCGGGATGGAACACCAGGGAACAGGCCAGATTTCGAGCCCCCGCAACCCCGGCCATCCGGCAGGCGACAGGCGGGAGATCGGCGTGACTCTTCGCGGCGACTATCCGACCATCTCGCACCGCTCCGCGGCATATCCTCGTGGAGGCGCAGCGGCATCGCGCCGTTTTGTGGGAACCAAGGAGACAAGGAATCTGAACAAGGTCTTGCGCCGCAGGTTGCTGGTCGGAGTCGCTGCCCTTGCTACCCTTCTTTCCCTATCCTGCGACTCGAACGAAACCGATGAGCGCGTGCCCCCCGCGTCCAAAGGGCTGTCCGGTGTGTGGGTAGGTGTCGTTTACGACGCGTGCGACATTCCCGAGATGGTCGATCCGGAGTTGGTGCTGGATCTCGTCGAGGTCGATTCGGTGATCGCAGGAACGTCCTGGATCCGCTGTGGAGGGGGCCCAGATTCATTGGTTTCGGGTGTGTGGAATGGCGGTCTGGTGTCCTTCTGCAGTCGTGGTCCAGAGGCCGACCACGAGTTTTCTGGCTCCCTTGTGGGTATGAACCGCCTCGAGGGTACGTACCGGTTTCGACTGAGGGCGACGGGCGAGTACGTTTGGAGTTCATCCTGGTATGCAGATCGGGAAGACTGAGGACCGTGAAGGTCGCCGTGCATAACGGCGCGGTGGAGCAGGCGGCGATCCCGTCCCGCTCTTGGCGGAGGTGCTGCAGAGTGAAGCGACGGGCCCGTGTGGGCCAACAGCGGTCCGAATGGCCGCAGCTCAACGAGAGCGTTATGACTACGGGCGGTCGCCCACTACCTGTTGTGCGACGACCAAGTCCAGGAGGCGTATTTGCTCTTCTCTTTGTCATCGCGTTTTCGGCTCCGGGGTGCTGCGTGATCGGCGCGGCTGCAGCACATCGGAGCGAGATCAAGAGGGATCGGGCAACAAGAGGCAACGTCGGGTTGTTAAACACGATGACACGGGGCACGATGGTCACTGTCAAACAGGCCGGGGCGCCCGCTGTCACCGGCAAGTTCCTGGGGTGTTCGGTGGCTGGAACGAGCGACGCCGAGCCTCTGGGGGGGGGTGGCGACGAGTTGCTACATCTTCGTGTTGGTCGGCGATCCGTAGCAATCAGGACGGAGCATGTTGAGTGGGTGGAGCTGAAGTCCTCTCCTCATGTAGTATTGGCTGGCTTTGGCGTGGGCTTAGCTGTTGATCTCTTCGTTCTCTATCGTTTGTTTCTGCCGCTTTCCGGCCTAGGGGGTTATGGGACACTGAGATGAGCAATGCATGAGTCGTAACAGCGTGGTGGAGCAGCCGGCGATCCCGTCCCGCTCTTGGCGGAGTGGCTTCAGAGGAATGCGGAGGGCAAGGGTGGGCCAAAAGCGGCCAAGTCCGCCGCTGCTTAACGCGAGCGTTGGATACTGCTGGGGAGCCCATGAGATGAAACCCGCCCTCGTCGCGTTGCTGATCGCTTCATGCGGGGTGGTCGCTGCCCAGCCCGAGGTCACGCCGATCGATGAGTGCGGTTTCCTTGAGCAGGTCGGGGACTGCATCTTCTTTGAACCGAACAACAGCTGGGATCTACTCGTCACCGACCTTGCAGTGCTTCCTGACTCGCTTGTCTATAGACCCGTGAGGCTCATCGGTGATCTGGTCTCCTGTCAATATGACTGTGCCGGGTGGACATACCGCAGCTGCATTGTCGGCACTCAGGTTGGGACATGCGAGCGCGTCGACCTGGGTTGTGGTGTCCTGCAGGAGGACGTCACGGACTTCTGCCATGTCTGGATCTCTCCAGTACACGGCATTCTACCTACGTCACTCTATGGTCACGCAGACGGTGATACGGTTAGAGTGCTTGGCGTCATCGACCGCAGTGTTCTATCAACGTGCATGTTCGGGGACGGAAGCCTCTGCAACGAAGTATTCTACGAATGCGTCGACAGCGTTGACGCAACCAGGAACATCACATGGGGCAAGCTGAAAGGCATCTTCAGGTGATCGGCGCGGTGCCGAACGGCGCGGTGGAGCAGGCGCCGGATCCGTCTCGCTCTTGGCGGAGTGGCTCTCGAGGAGTGCGGAGGCCAGGAGTGGGCCAAGAGCGGTCGGTCTCGCCGCTGCTCAACGCGGGCGCTAAGCACATGCGAGAGAGACGTATGAGTCTAGCTAAGACATGGTTCAGCACCTGCCTCATGCTGAGCTTAGCCGCATGCTCAACAAGCGAGGCGGAGCGAATCGATAGCTGCGGCCAGATCTACCGCGATCGTGACTGCTTGCTCTTCTTTGCGTACGGGGGTCCTCATCCAGGTTGTTCCTACGTTCTCCCGGACACCGCTCAGCTGGCGGTGGATTCCGAGTGGCGTATCGTCGGTGATGCGCGACGGATGTCACGCAGGTGTGGGTACATCACGTACTACAACGCCTTGGATCCCGTGAGCATTGGTCCGTGCGTCCCGGAGACGCTGGGTTGCGGTGTGCTGTGGAATTTCGAACCGGAGTATAACTGCTACGTCTGGTCGAAGCTTGGGTACGTAGAGACCAGGCTGCTGACGGACGGGCTTCATGGGTTCGATTTCGGGGATACGGTCTTCGCGGTTGGGATTCGAATGCCTTGCATCGACATTTGCATCTGTGGATGCGGCTGCCTGGTCCACTATGAGTTCAGCGCGTGTGGTGACACGCTGACACCCGTAGAGAGAATGTCATGGGGCCGGGTGAAGGCCCTCTACAGGGAGTGAAACGGAGTGCCTGACAGCGCGTTTGAGCAGGCGGCGGATCCGTCTCGCTCTTGTCGGAGTGGCTCTCGAGGAGTGCGGAGGGCAGGAGTGGGTCAAGAGCGGTCAGTACCGCCGCTGCTCAACGCGGGCGTTGGGGGTCTATTCAGGAGGGCCCGACCCTGAGGCTCTGTATCCTGTTCCTGGCAGTGCTACTCGCAGTCCACGTCCCGCGGGCATACGGCCAACTGATCTTCGGCTGCGACGCCTCACTCCATGGTAGCCGGGTTGTTCCGCCGACTAACTCGCCGGGCGGCGCCTCATTCGAGTTCACATTTGCCGCCTGCGCAGGTTGCTATGACTGTGTGACTGGGTCCACGGTTGACTCGCTCGCGGTGATCTTCCGTTACCAGCTCTTGGCGGGGACGCCGACAGGTGCCTCGCTTTTTGCCGGGGAGCCAGGAGTGAACGGTGTCTTCCTGCGTCGGATGGCAAGTGGTTACTTTGCGAGCGGCGATACACTGTACGTCCACATCATCCCTGACGAGTGCGACGACTTCACGTATGGAAGCACCTACGTGGTCATCGAAACCGATGTGTATCCGAGCGGGGAGGTTCGCGGGCAACTGAGATGTCACGTATCTCCCGTTGTGGAGGAGTCGTGGGGTTTCCTCCGTTCGCTGTATCGATGACCCCTAACAGCGCGGTGGAGCAGACGGCGCTCCCGTCCCGCTCTTGGCGGGTTAGCTGGAGTGCTCGTTCGCTGGTCCGTGTGGGCCAAGAGCTGTCCGAATCGCCCGCAGCTCGACGCGGGCGTTACATCCCTTTACGTGGTCCCGCCCAGCATGAGGGGAGCTGCTACTCCGGGTTGTGCTCCAAGAATGTCACTGTGGAGGAACACGATGAGATCTCGCCTGACTCTGAATCACATACTGGTTCTAGGACTAGTAACCTGCCTGACGGCCGGGTGTGGCACTTCCTATACACTCTCAATGCAGGCTCACCGCGATCCTCTCAACGACAGCGTTGTGACCGCCGCCTTGAAGGGTGCGCCTTGTCGAAAGGTCATGGTGATACCTCCATCCGGAACTATTCGGGGGAAGTTCGATCGATTCATCGCCCTGTTTGAAAAGGAGCTCATGAGAGCGGGTGTCACCGTGGTTTCGGGTGCCGTTACTGGCAGGATTGTCCTGAGCACCGAATCTGACACCACTGTCCACCGGGTCGAAGCGGCGAGGCCGCTCTCCGACGCTGAGAGGGCGTTGGTCATGGCCGAGGGAACTGGAGCGGAGGCTTTGTTTCAGCTCGGCGACTTCGAATGGGAGGCCTCATCACCAACTAGGTTCTTTGCAGCTCTTCCACCAGGCTCAGCCAAGCAGTTCATTGAGGTTAGCCGAGATGAGTATAACAGTACCTCCAGACTGAGGAGACTCTGCTTCGAATCTCAGAAGCTTCGCTTTACTGGTCGGCTCACTGACCTGCAGTCCGGGACGTTGCTGGCATCACTTGATGTAAGCTGTCCAATGAACTACACGCTCCCTGAAGACTACGTAGCGCGCTTTCGTTCTGACTCGAGGGGTCCTGATGTTGAGCACATGAAAGAGAACTTCGCGTATAAGGAAGGGTCATGGGTCGAGCAAGCACGGGGGGATACTGAGATTCGGGTGATCCGTCTGATAGCAGCACTCATCACGGGTCGATGAAGGGAGCATGAGGGGGTGGTCGTAACCTGATCTAACTACGCTTGAGCAGGCGGCGATTCCGTCCCGCTCTTGGCAAAGTGGCTCCTGGGTGACACGACGATTCGGGGTTGCCTAAGAGCGGTCCGGTCCGCCGCTGCTCACCGCGGGCGTTGATATGACTTCCACTGTCAAGGACGTTTGAGAGCTGGCGGTTTACATGCGTGTTCTCCGGGAAACGAGAAGGTTCAGGGAAGAGGCGGAGCCAGCAGTCACGACGGTTGATCCTGCTGATATCCGTGGGTTGGTTACCACCTTGCTTGATTCCGTCCAGCGCCTTCCTCTGTCTAGGCACGAGGGTCGACCGAAGTCGCCTCTTAACGCCGCCGAGGGTTGCGCCAAACCGGGGCCGCGCCTCTTCCCGGAAAACCGGTTCATGCCTGGTTCGCCGAGTGCGGACTCAGGCCTTCCCGTTTACCTGTCCAGCGATCGCCCACATGAAGGCGGCGAGTTCGCGGGCGATGGCGGTGACAACGACGTTGGGGTTCTTGCCTCGCGCGGTCAGCCGACGGAATCGCTTGCAGAGCCGGACCTGCGCTTTCCAAGCGATGTCCTGAACGGGCTTGGGGAGTTTCTCCAGCCGTTTCCGGATGTGTTCGGAGACCTTGGCCGGATGGCGGTAGGCCCAGGCGCCTTCCACAAGGGCGCGGCGGGCATGGGCATTGCCCCCTTTGGTGATCCCACCCTGGCGCCGGCCCTCGCCCGAGGAGTACTCGCTGGGGATCAGGCCCAGGAAGGCGGCGAGCTGTCGGGGAGTATCAAAGCGAGTCAAGTCTCCGATCTCGGCGACAGCGGTGACGGCGGTGATCTGCTGCACACCGCGGAGGGCCTGCAGCGCCTCGACGACGGGGTTCAGGCGCCAGCCAGGGAGGAACTCGGCGAGGTGTTCTTCGATCCGTTGCAGCCGCTCGGCATGGTCGTCGATTGCGCGGAGGTACTCTTGGAAGACGACCTGTTGCGCCGGGGTGGGACAGACGATGCGGGCGAGGAACCGACGGTGGGCGTCGTTCCAGTTGGCGCGGCCGACGTAGTGGAGGCCGAGGCGAAGGAGAAAGGACTTCAGGCGCTGGCGGGCGCCCTTGAGATCGATGACGGCATCCTCGCGGGCGCGGGAGAGGTCGCGGATAGCCTCATCCTCGACCTGAGGGACATAGGCCGTGGTGAGGTCGCCGGAGCGCAGCAGGCGGGCGAGCTGCACGGCGTCGCGGCGGTCTGTCTTGAGGCGATCACCGGGCTTGCGCGGGATGAGAGAGGGAGCGACGACCAAGCACTCGAGTCCCTTGGAGGTGAGATGTCGATAGAGGACGTAGCCACAGGGGCCGGCTTCATAGGCAAACACCACGCGCGAGGCACGACTCTGCAGCCGTCGGACCATCTTGTCGATGTCGCATTCGCGGGTCCCGATGGGACCAACGAAGATCGGTTCATCGGTGCGCTCCGGCCCGCAGGTCGCCACCGCGATCGAATCCTTGTGCACGTCGAGACCCACGAAGAGGACGGTGGTAGACTGTGACATGGCTGACCTCCCGATTCGGTTGGATGCCTTTGGTGCCCAACATGCGGCTCTGGCCTTCGAGGCTAACCCGCGACAAGGTCGGGGGGCAGCCACTCCGACGAACGGAAGTCATGATGTCTAGGCATCTGAAGGGTAGTGGTGTGAACCGACTGAGGACGTGGCTTAGCGTCGGTCTCTTTCTGGGCATGGCGACGCTTTCTGCAGGAGCGGAGGGGGAGCGCATCGATTCCTGCGGCCGGATCTCCCGTATGGGCGACTGCCTCGTGTTCCAGGCGTACTCGGGCTCGCCGCGTCGCGACTATGTGCTGCCCGACACGACCTATGTGAAGGTGGGTTCGGAGTGGCGGATCGTAGGCGATGCCCGGCTTCAAACGCGAGTGTGCTGGACCTGGTCCTATCGGTACGCTCTTGAGGTTATCAGCATCAGTCCTTGTGTTCCGGAGACGCTTGGCTGCGGCGTTCTGTGGGATTTCAATCCGGACTACGACTGCTACGTCTGGTCGGAGCTTGGCAACGCGGCGAATACGATCCTGGTGGGACCTGACCTTCATGGTTACGCCCTCGGGGATACTGTCCGGGCGATTGGAGTTCGTGACCCCTGCCTCGACGTCTGCATCTGCGGTTGCGGTTGTCTTTCTCAGTCGCGATTCACCAGCTGTGGGGACACGGTGACGTCGGTAATGAAGCTGTCATGGGGCCGAGTGAAGGCCCTCTATGGGGAGTGAAACGTGACCTCTAACCCCGCGGTGGAGCAGGCGGCGATCCCGTCCCGCTCTTGGCAGGGTGGCTCCCGCGTGACACGGCGGTTCGGAGTGGGCCAAGAGCGGTCCGGTCCGCCGCAGCTCAACGCGAGCGTTGGCTGAAGGCGAGTATCATGACGATCAACCTGAGACCGGCGACCGAGAACGACAAGTGGTTCTGTCGGCGAGTGCATCACGAGGCGTATCGCGACGTGGTGACACATCAATTCGGCAGATGGGATGAGGCCATGCAGGATGCGTTTTTCGACAAAGGATGGGCTTCGACTCCCCATCAGGTCGTCGAACTGGCCGGCAGTCCGGTGGGATGCTTCAGTCGGGAGATCGAACCAGACCACATCTTCCTTGCGGAAGTGCAATTGCTGCCGGAGTACCAGAATCGAGGCATCGGATCGAGTCTTGTGAGACTGCAGCAGGACGAAGGCGCGAAATTGGGCGTGCCCGTACGCTTGCGTATCTTGAAAGAAAACCGAGCGCGGCGGCTGTATGAACGGCTGGGTTTTGTGGTCACCGGCGAGACGGAAACGCACATGGAGATGGAATGGACAACCAACAAGCCCATACAGGCGGCGCGGTACCCGCGCGCCTGATGGGCGCCGTTATGCCAACGAAGAGACCCGCGAGTTGATCGGCGCAAGGGGTAGCTGAGCAATGAACCAGTCTTCTCGAATACGACTCGTCGCCCTGGCAGCTGGACTCGTTGTCGGGTTCCTATCAGGTTGTGCGGACTCGGGCGACGACTGGGAATATACCGATTGCGTTGTCTTCACCCTGGCGCTGCCAGACACGGTCGATGCCGGCCAGTCAATCTCCGCTCGCGTCACAGGAGCCTCGGGTTGTGCTCCCTGCTGTCGATTCGAGGGCGTTGCGGTTGGCGAACAATCAGGCTGGTGGGTGCTCGAGCCGCGCACCCGATGCAAGCGGAACCCCAGCAGCCCCTGCCCGCCCTGTGACTACTTCTTTGACGAGCTTGTCACCATACCCGGGCAGAACCCCGGTTTGCTACGGGTGCGAGCCGTTTCCTATGGTCACGATCTGGTGGATTCAGTCTGAACCGCCCCGGGTTTTCCGGAGAGTTCATTCCGTGACTCCGGCCAATTCGGCTGGAGTCTGTTGACGACGATAGTACGCCTCCTCATGCTCAACCGGTGGAACATACCCGATCGGCTCAAGGAGA
>VGJL01000011.1 GCA_016867495.1 Candidatus Eisenbacteria bacterium
CGATGGCGCGCCGGTAGGGCTCGGCCATGTAGGCGGCCGCGAACTGGAGGATCTCATAGTCGAACTCCTCCCGGCCGAGGTCCTCCTCCATCCAAAGAGCCTCGAGATATGTCGCGAAGCCCTCGTTCAGCCAGGCGTGCGCCCATGACTTGCAGGTGATGAGGTCGCCGAACCATTGATGCGCCAGCTCGTGCGAGACCAGATCGTCGCTCGTGAAGTCGAGCGAGGCCCTCGCGTCATGCAGAGTCCCGTCCGACTGGCTCGTCGCAGACGTATTCTCCATCCCCCCGAAGTGGAAGTCGCGGATCGCGATCTGCGAGTACTTCTCGTACGGATAGGGACAGTCGAGCCGATCGGAGAAGAACTCGATCATGCGTGGAGTCTTGCCGAAGGAGCGTCGCGCCTCCTCCTCGCGACCCTTCTCGACGTAGGAGTCGACCGGGATCTTCCGCCAGCGGTCCTCCAGGCGGACAAACTCCCCGACGACGAGGGCGATCAGGTAGCTGACATGGGGGACTCCCTCCGACCAGTGGTAGGTCTTTCTGCCGTCGCGCTCGGTCACGGAGAGCAGCCCGCCGTTCGAGATTGCCGTGTATCGGCTCTCGACGGTCGCCACGATCTCGGTCGTCATCCTCTCGTTGGGGGCGTCGTGGCAGGGGATCCAGTAGCGCGCTTCCTCGTCCTCTCCCTGGCTCCAGAGCTGCCAGGCGCCGGCCGGGTCCTGATCGGCGGGAGCAATGAAGTAGAGCCCGAGCGCCGGATGATCGACCTCGTAGCTGACGACGAGCTCGATCGTGTCAGCGACCGGAACGGGGAAGCGGATCGTGAGCTTGCGGTCCAGATAAGAATGGGGGAGATCCTGGCCGTTCCCGTCACGAACCGATCGGATCTTGAGATCGACCGCGTCGAGGACGATCGAGTCGAATGGGCCGTAGGCGGCGCGCAGCCGCTGGGCGCATGTCGCATCGACGTGCCTGCGTGGCAGGTCGATTTCCAGATCGAGCCGTAGATGCTCCACATCGCAAGTGCGGTCGGGAGCGTACTTGGGCTGTTCCTCCCTCAGCGTCCATCGCCCCGCGGCATGCCCAAGCTGACGGCAGACCATCCGCTCGCCCCAGGCGCCGCCATGCCTTGAATCTGTTCCCGTCATCTGCGTCCCCCTCGTGGCTCGGCCTCTTCACTGACACGGCATGACCGCGATGATACCGAAGGGCGGCCGCGCGGACCATCCGGTGCTCGGCCGGCCGGCATCCGGTCGACAGCCGCGCGGCGGCCCTGCGAGTCTGAGACCCGGTGAGGAGAGGAGGAGCTCATGATGCCAAGAGCTGGCGATGCCGCGCCTTCCTTCAGCGGCAAGGCGACATCGGGACAGATCGTCTCCCTCGCGGACTTCAGGGGCAAGAAGCTGATCCTCTACTTCTACCCGAAGGACAACACTCCCGGCTGCACGACCGAGGCGTGCGACTTCCGCGACAATCTAGGACGGCTTTCGCGAAAGGGAGCGGCGGTTCTCGGCGTGAGCCCCGATAGCGTCGTCTCGCACGCGCGATTCGCGGCCAAGCACGATCTGAGCTTCCCGCTCCTCTGCGATCCGGATCGTGCCGTCGCGCAGGCCTATGGCGTCTGGGTCGAGAAGACGCTCGCGGGGCACGTCGAGGAGCTCCTGAAAGCCCTCTAGAGAAAAGAGCGCCGGCGCCGCCGGGGGGAGCCCGGCGACTCCGTTCGTCGGGCGGCGGAGGGGCGGCGCGGAGAGTCGGGCCGAGGCCTCCACCGGTAGCGTGAGAGATCACAGGCGCCCCGGGCGCTGAACTGGATTCCCTCCCGCTCGAGGAGCGCCCTCTGGAGGGACGTCTCCCCATCGGGGAAGCTCCCGGAGCGGACGGAGATCTCCCCGCGGGCGTTGACGACCCGGTGCCAGGGGATCGAGAGCCCCGCTGGAATCGAGTAGAGGGCGTATCCCGCGAGCCGCGGCTGGCAGGGATGCCCCGCCAGGGCGGCGATCTGCCCGTAGGTGGCGACCCTTCCCCGGGGGATCCTCGCGACGACCCCCCAGATTGAGCGGTAGAGCTGCGAGGCCCGCCGCGCGGGCTCCTCGTCGCTTCTGCCGCGGGAACGTCTCGGCATGTCCAACCGCTAGCACGGCGGGCCCGGCTCGTCCATAGTTGTGAGGGATCGTGCGCCTCGGCCGCGATCTGGGAGGTGTGATGGGAATCGCGGCGTTCGAAGGGAAGTCGCCTCGCATCGGAGGCGGCACCTATGTTCACCCCTCGGCGGATCTCTTCGGGGACGTGGAGATCGGCGCCGGCTGCTGGATAGGCCCGGGCGCGCGGCTGCGCGGGGACTACGGGACGATCCGAGTCGGCGACCGCACGAGCATCGAGGACAACTGCGTCATCCACGCGCGCCCCGGCGAGGTCTGCACGATCGGAAACTGGGTGACGATCGGTCACGGAGCCATCATCCACAACGCCCTCCGGATCGAGGACTACGCCGTCATCGGGATGGGCGCCATCGTCTCCGACTGGACGATCGTCGGCGAGTGGGCGGTGGTCGGCGAGGGGGCGGTCGTGCGCCAGCGCCAGGCCATTCCAGCCGGGGCGATCGCCGTGGGGATTCCCGCCCGTCTCCTGGAGAAGGAGGTCGAGGAGGCCTACAAGGCGGAGTGGATGCACTTCAAGCAGACCTATGTCGACCTGGCCCGGAGGTATCCGTCCGGCCTGTTGCCTCTCGACGACTCGGCCGGGCGGGAGCGGGGCATGGAACCGCCGCGTTCGGGGCGAGGGACATCCGAGAAGGGGATGGAGGAGAGGGATTGATGAACGGTGCGGGCACTTCGGCCGATCTCGTGCGGGCCGCGTACGCAAGGCTGGAACGGAACCTGGGAGTCATCAGGAGTCGCCTTGGACGCCCGCTCACGCTCGCGGAGAAGGTCCTGCTCGGACACCTCAGGGATCCCGAGGGGCAGGACCTGCGCCCCGGAGAAGGATTCCTCTTCCTCGACCCCGACCGCTTGGCGATGCAGGACGCCACGGCGCAGATGGCCCTCCTGCAGTTCATGCATGCCGGCCGCTCGCGCTCGGCCGCGCCGGCCACCGTCCACTGCGATCACCTGATCCAGGCGAGGGTGGGAGCCTTGGAGGACACGGAGGCGGCTCTTCGGGAGAACGGGGAGGTCTATGACTTCCTGCAGAGCGCATCCTCCGCCTTCGGCATCGGATTCTGGAAGCCGGGCTCCGGGATCATCCATCAGGTGCTCCTCGAGAACTATGCCTTTCCGGGCGGGCTCTTGATCGGCACAGACTCCCACACGCCAAACGCGGGTGGACTCGCGATGCTCGCCAGCGGCGTCGGCGGCGGAGACGCCGTCGATGTGATGGTCGGAATGCCCTGGGAGGTCAGACATCCAAGGGTCCTCGGAATCCGGCTCACCGGCGCCCTGCGCGGATGGACGTCGCCGAAGGACGTCATTCTGCGGCTGTGCGGGATCCTGACGGTCAAGGGGGGGACCGACCGGATCCTCGAGTACTTCGGGCCGGGCGCGCGAACGATCTCATGCACCGGCAAGGCGACGATCGCCAACATGGGGGCCGAGCTGGGGGCGACCGGATCGATCTTCCCCTTCGATGAGGCGATGGACAGATACCTCAGGGGGACGGGCCGGGGGACGATCGCCGATCTCGCCGCGAGCCACGCGGCGATTCTCTCCGCCGATCCGGAGGTTGAGGCGGAACCGGAGAAGTACTTCGAGCGGGTGATCACGATTGACCTGTCGAGCCTGGAGCCTCAGATCGCGGGGCCGCACACCCCTGACCTGGTGCGGCCGATCTCCGCCTTCGCGGCGGAAGTGCGGGAGAGGGGATATCCCGAGGCGCTGTCGGCCGCGCTGCTCGGATCCTGCACGAACTCCTCGTATGAGGACATCGGACGCGCGGTCGAGGTCGCCGGCCAGGCCCGCGCCCGTGGTCTGCGTATGAAGACCCGGCTCCTCGTGACGCCCGGCAGCGAGCAGATCCGCGCCACGATCGAGCGCGATGGGCATCTGGCCGCTCTGGAGGCGATCGGGGCGACCGTGCTCGCGAACGCGTGCGGCCCTTGCATCGGCCAGTGGCGCCGGGAGGGGATCGATACGGGCGGGCCGAACTCGATCCTCACATCGTTCAACCGGAACTTCCCGGGGCGCAACGACGGGAGCCGGACCACGCTCGCCTTCATCGCCAGCCCCGAGATCGTGATCGCTGTCGGTCTGGCCGGCCGCCTGAGCTTCAATCCGCTGAGCGACCCGATCGCAGGCCTCTCGGGCAAGAGCATGCGCCTCATGCCGCCGAGGCCGGTTCCCGATCTGCCGCCGGAGGGCTTCGTCGGGGATCTTTCGGGATTCCTCCCTCCGGAGGATCGGAGGGAAGGAAGGGGGAAGATCAGGATCGCCGCCGGAAGCGAGCGGCTCCAGGCCCTGAAGCCCTTTCCCGCATGGGACGGATCGGACTTCATCGAGTTGCCGATCCTCTTGAAGGCGAAGGGGAGCTGCACGACCGATCAGATCTCGCCGGCCGGACCGTGGCTTCGCTATCGCGGCCATCTCGAGCGGATCAGCGACAACATCTTCCTGGGGGCGCAAGACGCGTTCACGGGGGAGGTCGGCAAGGGTGTGAACATCCTGACCGGGCAGGCGGGGGAGCCCCTTCCGCTGATCGCGCGCGACTACCGGGCGCGCGGGCTGCGGTGGATCGCGGTCGGAGACGAGAACTACGGCGAGGGGAGCAGCCGCGAGCACGCGGCGATGTCGCCGCGCTTCATGGGCGCAGCGGCGATCGTCGCGCGCTCCTTCGCGCGGATTCATGAGTCGAATCTCAAGAAGCAGGGTCTCTTGGCGCTGACGTTCACCGATCCGGCAGACTACGAGAAGGTTCTCCCCGGAGATCGGATGAGCCTGCTGGGACTGGCCCGTCTCGAGACCGGCCAATCGCTCAAGGCCATCCTCCACCATGCGAATGGGGAGAGCGAGGGACTAGTGCTACGACACACGGTAACGCCTGAGCAGATGCACTGGTTTCGTGCAGGGGGCGCCCTGAACCACCTGCGCGCGGGCCGCACGGGGCCCGGGTCCGGGGATCTCCTTACTGGTTAGCAAGTTCCCTCTGGCGCCGGGCGCGCCGTCCTGGTAGAATGCGCCCTGGCGAGTTGGTCAATCAAAATGTGGAGGCTGGATGAGATCATACGCGATCGCAAACATTAAGGGTGGATCGGGCAAGACGACGGTTGCCGTCAATCTCGCCGCAGGACTTGCGCTCGAGGGGCGCAAGGTCCTCTTGATGGATTTGGATCCGCAGGGCTCGAGCAGCTTTCATCTGCTCCCCCGGTCTTCGAACGGGAACCTCGCGGATGTGCTCTCGTGCGAGAAGCGGCTCCCGGAAGTCTTCTGCGAGACGATCGTCAGCGGGCTCAAGGTCGCGCCGGGCGGGCGCCTGCTCGCCCCCTTCGACAATGGCGCGCATCCGACGCGCGAGCGGCTGCTGCACTCGCTGGGCCAGGTGCCGGAGGATGTCGACTATGTTCTGATCGACACTCCGCCTACTTGGGGGTCGCTCCTGATCGGCGGCCTCTCGACGGTCGACGGCGTGCTGATCCCGGTGACGACCAGAGAGCTGGACATCGAGATCCTGGGGTTGTTGCTCGATGTGATCGAGCAGGTGCAGCGTCACCGCAATCCCAAGCTGCGCGTCACGGGGATCGTTCCCAACCGGATCGTGAGAACCCGGCTGAGCGCCCGGATCGAGGAGCGACTGCGCGCCGAGCACGGTGCGCTCGTCCTCTCCTCGATCCGCGAGAATGTGAAGCTCGCCGAGGCGGGCGGGTTCCATGCCCCTGTCCAGGTGACGGCCCCCTCCAGCAGCGGGGCGGAGGACTTCTCCATGCTCGCGAGAGCTTTCCTCGAGCGGGAGGAGGGCGGCGGGGCGATCCGGCCGGTGGCGTCGGAGACGGAGGAGGGACGGGAGGCGTCGTTCTCGGAGTCGGCCTCGTAGGCGGCGGGGGCGCCGCGCCCGACCCGATCCGCCAGCGGCCAGCGCGCCATTGCCCGCCTGCGGCGTCTGGGCTACCCTGAGCGGGAATCTCTCATCAGGGGCCGAGGCGGGGAAGGGAGGTCGAGGATGACGACGGGCGCCGGCGCGGTGGCAGGAAGACCAATCGAGTTCGCCCCACGGAGGGCGGTCCACATCCCGGTCAGCGAGGAGTTGAAGGCAGGGCGATCGCCGAGCGCGCCCCCCGCTCCCGAGCTGCTGGAGGCCCTGGGACGCTTCGATCTCCTCTATCGCGCCCTCTGCGGCGTGCTCTTCAACTTCGTGCCCACCTCGGGGCATCCCGGGGGGAGCATCTCCTCCGGCAGGATCGTCTCATCGCTTCTCTTCGCCGGAACCGAGTACGACTTCCGCAATCCGGAAGAGGCGGCCAACGACATCCTCGTCTATGCGGCCGGACACAAGGCGATGGGCCTCTATGCCATGTGGGCGCTGCGAAACGAGATCGTCCGCGTGGGCGCCCGCGATCTGCTCCCTCCCGAGGAGAAGTTCCAGCTCAGGCTGGAGGATCTGCTCGGTTTCCGGCGCAACCCGACGACGGAGACGCCGCTCTTCCGGGCGATGAAGGCGAAACCGCTCGATGGGCATCCCACGCCGCTGACGCCGGGCGTGAAGATCGCCACCGGGGCCTCCGGCGTCGGCGTCCCCGCCGGCCTCGGGCTTGCGCTCGCCGCTCTCGACGCCTACGGGCAAGACGATCCCCCCCGCGTGCATCTCATCGAGGGAGAAGGGGGCATGACGCCGGGACGCGTTGTGGAGGCGATGGCGACCGCGGCCACCGCGGGTTTGCACAACGCCTATCTCCACATCGACTGGAACCAGGCGAGCATCGACAGCAATCGAGTCTGCCGCGTCGGACAGGAGGCGGGGGACTACGTGCAGTGGAATCCGGTCGAGCTGGCCTACCTCCATGACTGGAACGTCCTCACGGTCGAGGACGGGCATGACTTCGCGCAGGTCCTCGCGGCCCAACAGATGGCCCGGACAAGGCGCAACGACCAGCCGACTGCGGTCGTCTACAAGACCGTCAAGGGATGGCGCTACGGGATCGAGGGGCGCACATCGCACGGGGCCGGCCACAAGTTCTGCTCGGATGAGTACTACGCCTGCCTCAAGGAGGCGGAGGAGGGTCTCGGGATCAGCTTCCCGCGCCACTCCGGGGCGAAGGACCCCGTCTCGGTGGAGGAGACCTACTGGGCGACGCTTCTCGCCTTCAGATCGTGGATCGAGAGGGACGGGAGCACGGCCCGCCTCTTGGCGGAACAGATCCGCAGGAGCGCGGAAGCGCTCCGCCAGAGGGGACGCAGGCCCAGAGCGGCGGCGCCCGATCTTTCGCCGCTCTATGCCGACTCGATGCGGCCCGATGAGGTGCCGGAAGAACTGATACTCAAGCCCGGGGCCGAGACGACCCTCCGCGGCGCGCTCGGCGACGCCCTCGGCTACGTCAATCGCATGACCGGCGGCGGTGTGATCGCGGCCGCCGCGGATCTGCTCGGCTCCACGAGCGTCTCCAACGCGGCGAAGGGGTTCCCCCCGGGGTTCTTCCACTCGACGGGCAATCCCGATTCCAGGGTCGTCTCCGGCGGCGGGATCTGCGAGGACTGCATCGGCGCGTTTCTCGCGGGGCTATCGAGCTACGGCCGCCACATCGGCGCTGGATCGTCCTACGCGGCGTTCATCGCAGCGCTTCAGCACGTCCCCTCGCGGCTTCATGGGATCGGCCAGCAGGCCCGCCACGAGCTCACGGGCGACGCGTATCGGACCTTCCTCATCATCTGCGCGCACGCGGGGCTCAAGACCGGCGAGGACGGCCCGACGCACGCCGATCCGCAGGCGCTTCAGCTGCTTCAGGAGAACTTCCCGCCGGGGGTGTGCATCACGCTGACCCCCTGGGAGCCTGCGGAGCTCTGGCCGCTCCTGATCGCGGGACTGAAGGCGCGCCCGGCGATCCTCGCCCCGTTCGTGACGCGGCCCAACGAGAAGGTGCCGGACCGCGCGGCTCTTGGGATCCCGCCCGCTTCCGATGCGACGCGCGGGATCTACGCCCTGCGCAAGGTCGACCCGGGCGTGGCGCCTTATCACGGGACGCTCGTCCTCCAGGAGAGCGGGGTCGCCTACGCCTTCGTGGACGAGGTCCTTCCGAGGATGGACAGGGACGGCCTGCGGATGAATGTCTACCTCGTTACGAGCGCCGAGCTCTTCGATGCCCTCCCCGAGGCGGAGAGGGCGAGGATCTACCCGGCCGAGCGGGCCCGCGAGGCGATGGGGATCACCGGCTTCACGATGCCCACGCTCTACCGCTGGATCCTCTCGGAGGAAGGCAGGCGCGCCAGCCTCCATGCCTTCTCTACGGGGAGATACCTGGGAAGCGGGCAGGCTCACAAGGTGCTCGAGGAAGCCCGTCTCGACGGCGCGTCGCAGTACGAGGCGATCCGGCGGTACGCAGATGGCTTCGCCCGTCGCGGCGGCGTCTAGGAGCATCGCGTGAGCGGGCTCGACTTGAGGCAGGAGGCGGCGAGGGCCGGTAGGATCCACCTGATCATCTGGGCGGCCTTTCTCCTCGTGGTCGTGAGCTATCTCGTCATCCTCCTTCTGACCGCGCGGGAGCGGCCGGCGCGAGGGCTCGCCGAGGCCCCTCTCGCCACGGTGCGCATGATCTTCTACGCGCTCGGGGCGGGGATGCTCGTCGCCTCGGTCCTTCTCCGCTGTCTGCTGGATCAGAGGTCGTACACCTATGCCGACGAGGCCCTTCGGGGGTCTCTCCTCTCCTTGATCGTGGGGCTCGCCATGGCGGAGAGCGTGGCGATTCTCGGCGTGGTCCTGGCCTTTCTCGGAGGCGGATGGAAGGACGCAGTTCCCTTCCTCGTGGCGGGATTCGCGGGAGTCCTGCTGCAACGGCCCGATCCGGACAGGCTCGCCGAGCGGATCCGGACGCTCCGGGTGAGGTGAAAGCGCGAGCGCCATGCCGTCGCCTCTCGATCCGATCCGCAACCTTCAACCATTCACCGCTCGATGAGGGCTGAACGCATGAGACGGGCATCCATCCTTCTTGCCCTGGCCGTGACCTGTCCCGTATCGCTGGCCGCGGGCCAACCTCCGCCCGAGACCCGGCCCGGGAAGTCGCCGCCGGCCGTGACCGACCTGCAGGCAGCCGACACGCGGTTCGACGGAGGAAGCAGCATCACCCTGCGCTGGCGGGGAGGTGAAGGCGCGGTCCGCTTCCGCATCGAGCGAGCCGGGCCGGAGGGAGGCTTCGACAGCCTCGATGTCGCGGGCGCGGGGAGCAGCGTCTACGAGGATGGCGAGGCGACCGACGGCGTCGACTATCGCTATCGTGTCATCTCCATCGGGGGGATGGGGGGCGAGACGGCGTCGGCCGAGACCGGGCCTGTGCGCAGCAGTCCCCAGTGGTTCAACGGCCACTACACGAGTGTCGCGATCGCTCTGCTCGTCTTCGGGGGGCTGATCCTCTGGTTCATCCGCAAGGCCCGGAAGGGCATCCATCTGTTCGTTCGCAAGATCGCGGGGCTCGAGGCGGTGGACGAGGCGATCGGGCGGGCGACCGAGATGGGCAGGCCCCTCCTCTACATCCCGGGGACCGGATACATCGAGTACATCAGCACGGTCGCTTCGCTGAACCTCCTGGGCGAGGTGGGCAAGAAGATCGCGGAGTACGGTACGCAGATCCGCGTTCCCGTCCGCGATCCGATCGTCTTCACCGTCGCCCGCGAGGTCGTCCGGGGTTCGTATGCCGCCGCCGGGCGACCCGACGCCTACGATCCCGAGAGCGTCCACTTCCTCGTCGAGAACGCGCTCGCCTATGCCGGCGCCGTGAGCGGGATCATCGTCCGCGAGAGGCCGGCCGCCAACTTCTTCATGGGCTTCTTCGGCGGCGAGTCGCTGATCCTCTCGGAGACGGGCGCGACAACGGGCGCGATCCAGATCGCGGGGACCGATCAAACGACGCAGCTGCCCTTCTTCATCGTGGCCTGCGACTACACCCTGATCGGGGAGGAGCTCTACGCGGCCTCCGCCTACATCGCGCGCGAGCCTCTCATGCTGGGGGCCTTGAAGGGGCAGGACTACACGAAGTTCATCCTCGTGGCGCTGCTCGTCGTCGGAACGCTGGTGTCCCTCATCACCGGCTTCGACTTCAGGCAGGTGCTCGAGACCTCGGGGCACTAGGAGGAGAAGATGCGCGACAAGCTCCCGCTCGGTCTGCTGATCCTGATGGGGATTCTGGGGGTGACCGCGAACTTCCTTCCCCATCCGATCGCGGAGGGACTGAACGACTACCTGCGCAACACGCTGCTCAGGATCGTCGGCTCCTTCGCCCTCATCCTGGGTCTCGGGAACCTGATGCTCCACCACTACAACCGGATCAAGCGCAAGGCGGCCCACTGGCGGCAGTCGTACACGACGATCGTCTCCTTTTTCGTGGTCGCGGCGATCGGCGTGCTGGGCGGAGCCAGGGGCGAGGGGCCGATGCCGACGAAGATCCTCGGATTCCCCTTCGACACGACGACGATCTACAACAAGCTTCTGATCCCCCTGGGCGCTACGCTCTTCGCGCTCCTGGCCTTCTACATGGCCTCGGCCGCCTATCGCTCGTTCCGGGCCAAGAGCACGATGGCGGTCCTCCTGCTCGGATCGGCCTTCATCGTGATGCTCGGGCAGGTCCCCATCGGGGAGCTGATCAGCCCCTACCTGCCCAAACTGAGCAGCTGGATGATGGCGGTGCCGAACACGGCCTCGAAACGCGGGATCGACATCGGCGTCACGCTGGGCGCGACGGCGACCCTCCTCAAGATCCTGACCGGCGTTGAGCGCAGCTGGATGGGGGCGTCGAAATGAACCTGGAACGCCTGATGCGGATCGACCGCAGGATCATCTTCCTCTTCACGGCGGCGGTGATCATCCTCCCGCTCCTGTTCCCGTTTCAGATGCCGATGGGGGTGCAGAAGCCGACGCAGAGATTCTTCGACACGGTGCAGGCGATCGACCCCGAGAGGCAATGCATCCTGATCGCGACCGACTATCTGCCGCAGACGGAGGCCGAGAACCATCCGATGACGATCGCGCTGCTGCGCCACGGGCTGGCGGCCAAGATCCCCGTTCTGATGGCGGCGATGTACATCGAGGGGGCCGGCCTGACCCTCGATGCCATGAATCGCGTGACCGATGAGTTCAACGCGCGCGCCAAGACGTCCGCCGACAG
The DNA here is from genome assembly GCA_016867495.1 of Candidatus Eisenbacteria bacterium. Lineage (NCBI taxonomy): Bacteria > Candidatus Eiseniibacteriota > Candidatus Eiseniibacteriota bacterium. The sequence continues at coordinate 11,293 of VGJL01000011.1, forward strand.
CGTCGTCTACGGCCGCGACATCGTCTTCCTCGGATGGCAGCCGCCGCCGATCGTGCCGATCCTGGGGATGGGGCGCAGCATCGCGGCGGTCTATCCGACCGACTACTTCGGCAACAGGATCGACAGCCTGCGGGTCATGCGCAACGTCCGGAACTACGACGACATCGGAATCGTCTGCTCGATCTCCGCCGGGACGATGCCCCTCTCCTTCGTCCAGTACGCGCAGTCGAAGTACGGTGTGAAGGTCGGGGGGGGCGTCACGGCGGTGAGCGCGCCCGACTACTATCCCTACTTCGAGACCGGCCAGTTCTCGGGCCTGCTCGGCGGGATGAAGGGGGCGGCGGAGTACGAGCACCTCGTCGAGAAGACATTCCACCTCGGTGGCCGGATGAGGGCGACGGAGGGGATGGGGGCGCAATCGACGGCCCACATCCTGATCATCGTCTTCGTCGTGATCGGCAACGTGGCCTACTTCGCCGGGAGGAGGAAGCGCTCATGAACATCACCCCCGAGGTCATCTGGATCTGGATCGGGGCCTTCATGACCCTTTCCATCTTCTCGTTCCTCTACAGGGACAACCCGTTCTATCGATTCGCCGAGCACCTCTTCGTGGGCGCTTCCAACGGATGGACGGTCGGCTTCTACTGGCATCTCGTGCTGAAGCCGATTCTCTTCAGGCCGCTGGGCGAGGCGTTCCGCACGGCCTTCACGAACGGCCTCTCATGGAGCCACTTCAACCCCGCCGCGCCGGCGAACTTCATGCTGATCGTCCCCTTCGCGATCGGGATGCTCTACTTCATGCGCTTCGTGCCGCGGGCGAGCTGGCTGGTCCGCTTCCCGATAGGGATCTTCATGGGCTACTACACCGGCCTCGCGATTCCGGTCGCCTTCACGGGGGCCCTCTTCCCGCAGCTGAAGGGAACGATCGTGACGCGCGGGAGCTTCGCGGATCCGATCGCCGGGCTCTGGGCGGTGCTCGTCCTGATCGGAGTCCTGGGGACCCTGATCTACTTCTTCTTCTCCAAGGAGCAGAAGGGGATCTTCAAGATCGGGGCGAAGACGGGGATCGTCTACATCATGCTCGGCTTCGGCGCGTCCTTCGGTTTCACCGTCATGGCGCGCGTGTCGCTGGCGCTCGGCCGCTTCGTCTTCTTGCTGAGGGACTGGCTGGGAGTGATCTCGTAGGGGCGGGCCGCGGTTCGCCGAGAAGCCCCGGCCCCGCGGGCCGGGGTTTTCTCATACGGGCGGGGACGGTACGATTCCCCTGCATGATGAGATGGGTGAGCGAGGCGATCGCGCCGATCGAAGGGACGTTCGAGGCGGCGACGATGGCGCGCGGCGAGCCGGGCTTGCCCCGCGGCTTCGTCTGGCGCGGGCGGCCGGTGCGTATCGCTGCGGTGGAGCGCGTCTGGAGGAAGCTCGGGCCCGAGAGCACGGGAAAGGAGCTCTACCTGAGGCGCCACTACTTTCGCCTGGCGATGGAGGACGGCACGCGCTGGACGGTCTATTGCCTCCGCCAGCCGGGGGGTGGGGCACGACCGGGCGCGAGGTGGTTTCTCTATGCGATCGAAGAGAAGGCGGATGAGTCCCGCCCGTGACGCTCGCTCCACCAACGCCAGCGGAGGCGGGGGAGCGACGATGATGCCGGCATGAGCGAGCGCGGAGTTTGGCGCGTCGCGATCGTGGGAGCGGGGGCCGCGGGCCTGACCGCGGCGATCGCCGCCGCGGAACGGATCCGGCGCGAGGGGACCAGGCGGCGCACGACGCCCGAGGTCGCCGTCCTGGACGGCGCCGCGCGTCTGGGCGCCAAGATCCTCGTGTCAGGGGGCGGCCGGTGCAATGTCACCAACGTGACGGTTGTGCCCGAGGACTTCAATGGATCGAGGCAGCAGATCCGGAAAGTCCTGGCGGCCTTCAGCGCGAGAGACGCCGCCCTCTGGTTTCGCTCCATGGGAGTGGATCTGCGCGAGGAGGCGGGAGGCAAGCTCTTTCCCGCCACGGGCCGCGCGAGGGACGTCCTGGGCGCTCTGCTCGGCCGCTGTCGCGCGCTGGGGATCGAGGTGCGCACCCGCTGTCGCGTGCATGCGATCAACCGCGTCGCCGCGGCGCAGGAAGGGGAGGGCGGCGCGACCGATCCCCCCTCTCTCCGCGTGGTCCACGAAGCGGGAGAGACGCTCGCCGCTCGCGTCGTTCTCGCGACCGGGGGATCTTCGTTGCCCCGTTCCGGCAGCGACGGAGAAGGGTTCCGGATCGCGGCCGCGCTGGGGCACTCGGTGATCGGGCCGGCCCCCGCGCTGGTCCCCCTCGTCCTCGCGGAAGGCATGCTCCACGGGAGCCTCTCCGGCGTCTCGCTTCCGGCGGAGATGCTCACGCGAAGGGACCGACGGATCATCGATCGGCGGACGGGCGATCTCCTCTGGACTCACTTCGGCGTGAGCGGCCCGGTCGTGCTCGATGCGAGCCGGCACTGGACGACCGCGCGGGCCGCGGGCGCAAGGGTCGAGATCACTGTCTCGTTTCTGCCGGGCGAGGACTTCGAGTCTGTCCAGAGGATGCTCCTCAGGGAGTCATCCGAGGGAGGGGCGCGCTCCTGCCGTCGGGCGCTGGCCGGAAGGATCCCCGAGCGCCTGGCGGAGGCGCTGATGCTTCGCGCGGGGATCGACCGCTCGCGCCGAATCGGAGATCTGCGCAGGGACGAGAGGCGAAACCTGGCGCGGGCGCTTGTCGAGCTTCCTCTCCCGATTGAGCGGGACAGGGGATGGAGCCATGCCGAGACGACGGCGGGCGGGGTCCCGCTCTCCGAGATCGATCCCCGAACGATGGGTTCCCGAAAGGTCCCCGGACTGCACCTCGCGGGAGAGATCCTCGACTGCGACGGTCGCGTGGGCGGATTCAACTTCCAGTGGGCCTGGTCGACGGGCTGGATCGCGGGGCGGGGCGCGGCGGGCGCGACGGGGCGAGGGGCCAGGGGGAAGGGAGGAAGGGGAGCGGGCGGCCCGGGGCATGATTGAATAGCGAACGCGCGTTTGGTATTCTCGCGTCATGCCCCTCCGCAATGACGCCCGCCGCGGCCCCGGACCGACCCCGGTCCCGCTGATCGTCCGAAGCGCCTACTCGCTGGGGCGCGGGACGGCCCTCCCGGGCGATCTCGTGAGCCAGGCGGTCGCCCTCGGGTATGACACCCTCGCTCTGACCGATCGGGACAACCTCTACGCCGCCCTGCCGTTTCTCCGGGCGTGTTCCGCGGCCGGGCTGCGGCCGATCCTTGGAGCCGAGGTGACCGGAGGCGGCGGGAGACCGCACGACTCGCGCGAGCCGCCGCGCGGGATGGAGAGGGGCGCCTGCAGCGCGCCGATCTCCGCCGTCCTGCTCGCGCGCAACGCCTCCGGCTACCGTTCCCTCTGCCGCATCCTGACGGCCCGGCACCTGGCGGCCGACTTCGACCTGGCCGAGCGCGTGGCCGCCGAGCGCGAGGGGCTCACCGTCCTGGTCCGCCATCCGGCGCTCCTCGAGAGGCTCCATCCCAGTCTGCCCGCGGGGGCTCTCTACGGCGCCATCGTCCGGCCTGGATCCCGGATGGAGGAGGATCTGATGCGGCGCGCTGCGGCCCGGGTCGGACGCCCCCTCGCGGGGACGATCGATGTCTACTTCCGCTCGGCGGAGGAACATGAGACGCACCGACTCCTCACGGCGGTTCGTGAGCTCGAGTTGGTCGGTCGCCTCGCCGGCGACAGATGCGCCGGCCCCGAGCGCCACCTCATCTCGCCGCCGTCCTTCTCATCCCTCTTCGCCGACGAGGTCGTGCTGCTCGCCGCAGCGCGCGAGATCGCCCTCTCCTGCGTCTTCGGGCCCGGAGATCTGCCGCCGCCGGGCAGCCTCTTCCCCAAGCTCCCGCTCGGGCCCGACGAGGCCGTCTTCGATCGCCTGCACCGGATGGCGCACGAGGGGCTGCGCCGCCGCTACCGGAAGGTCACGCGCGCCGTCTCGGGGCGCCTCGCCTGGGAACTCGAGCAGATCGACACGATGGGGTTCAGCGACTACTTCGTCGTCGTGGGAGAGATCTGCGCCTCGGCCCGTGCGCGCGGAATCCCGACAGTGGGCCGCGGGAGCGGGGCCAGCTCGCTCGTCGCGTATCTGCTCGGGATCACGAATGTCGACCCGCTCCGCTACGGGCTCACCTTCGAGCGTTTTCTCCACCGTCTCCGCCGCGACCTGCCCGATCTCGACATCGACCTCTGCTGGCGGCGCAGGGACGAGGTGATCGCGCACGTCTACCAGACCTACGGCGCGGACCGGGTCGCCATGATCTCGACGCACAATCACTATCAGCCGCGCGGGGCCTTCCGCGAGGCCGCGCGCGCCTTCGGGCTCGCCTCGGAAGAGATCGAGCGACTCTCCCGCGCCATCCCGGGCCACGCGCGCGGCCCGCTGGAACAGGCGATCGCCTCGACCGCCCTGGGGCGCCGGATCGATCTGATGGAGCCGCCCCTCCCGGATCTGATCGCCGCCTCGGAGAAGCTCCTCGGCCTGCCTCACACACTCGGGATTCACTGCGGGGGGATCGTGATCGGTCCGGGGCGGCTCGACGACTGGGTGCCGCTCGAGCGGGCGACGAAGGGGATCGTCGTCACGCAGTACGAGATGCACGGGGTCGAAGGCGTGGGCCTGGTCAAGATCGACCTCCTGGGCAACCGCGCTCTCTCGACCATCGCGGGGACGCTCGAGACGATCGCGGCGGCGGGGGAGAGGCCGCCCGCCCTCGACCTCCTCCCCGATCCAGACGGCCCGACCGGGGAGATCCTGTCGCAGGGCGACGCGATCGGCCTCTTCCAGATCGAATCGCCCGGAATGCGCAATCTCCTGAAGATGCTCGGGACGAGGGACCTGGAGGGGACGATCGCGGCCCTCTCGCTGATCCGGCCGGGCCCCGCGGGGTCGGGCATGAAGGAGAGGTTCATCCGCCGTTTCCGGGGTCTCGAGCAGACAAGCTACCTCCACCCGAGCCTCGTCCCGCTCCTGGAGCGGACCTACGGCGTCCTTCTCTACGAGGAGGACGTGATCTGCGTCGCCAGCGCGATCGGCGGCTTCGATCGCGCCATGGGCGATCTCATGCGGCGCGCGATCGGAGGCGCGATGGCGGTGGCGGTCGATCCTTCGCTAGGCGAGCGGCCATCGCCTCGGGGGGAGCGCCGCGATGAGGACCCGTGGGCGGGAAGGACGATGCGCGAGATCGAGAATCGGTTCGTCGCGAGCGCCGTCGGCAACGGCATCGAGCCGGACGTCGCGGTCAGGGTCTGGGGCGAACTGGCCCGCTTCGGCTCGTACGCATTCTGCAAGGCGCACGCGTCGGGTTATGGCGCCCTCGCCTATCAGACCGCCTACCTGAAGGCGCACCATCCCGGCCCCTTCTACGCCGCCCTGCTCAACAACCATCAAGGGATCTACCCGCTGCGCGTCTATGTCGAGGACGCGCGGCGTCACGGGATTCGCCCGGCGCCTCCATGCGTGCACCGCTCCGCCATCGAGTGGACCTGGGACGGCGCCGAACTCCGCTGCGCGCTCGGGCTGATCCGCGGGATCTCGAGGCGCCTCCTCGGGCGGATCATCGAGGAACGGTCCCGGCGGCGCTTCGAGAGCCTCGATGACTTCCTCGCGCGAGCGGGGCCGGCGATTCCCGAAGCCGAATCGCTGATCCTCTGCGGGGCGCTCGACGACGTGGGCGCCGGGCCCCGGCCGGCGAAGCTCTGGCGCGTGCGCTGCCTGGCGCGCGACGGAGCGAGGCGTCCCGCGACCGACACGCTGAGGCTGGAGGGAACCGGCGCGAGCGGCCCGTCACCCTGGCGCGAGTTCGATCTTGCCGAGAGGGTCGAGAGCGAGCTCGCCGTGCTTGGAATCGCGATCAGCGATCATCCTGTGCGGATCCTCCGCGGCCGGGCGGAGCGCGAGGGCAAACTGCCGATGGCGACGCCCGCGGCGCAGATCGGCGGGGGGCAGCGCGCGCGCCTGATCGGCCTGCCGGCGGCGGCGCGCAGGGTGGCGACGAAGCGCGGCGATTGGATGCTCTTTCTCACGATCGAGGACGAGAGCGGGCTCGCCGAGTGCACGCTCTTCCCGGATGCCTATCGCGCCTACGGACACCTGGCGCATCAGGCGGATGGACGCCTCCTGTGGGTGGACGGCCCGGTCGAGGCGCCCTACGGCGCCCCGAGCTTGAGCGTCGAGCGCATGGGGCTGCTCGGCTGAAACGCGGCGGGGGCGCCACCCATCGCGCCCCCTCGAATGGCCCGAGGGCCCTCGGAACCTCTTCTAGCGGATCCTCAGAAGCTTGAGCTGGCGTTGCTGGCCGCTCGGGCCATGGGTCAGACGGGCGTGGTAGCAGCCGCTCGCGACCGGGTGGCCGGCGTCGTCGAGGCCGTCCCAATCCCACTGTCCGGAGGCGGGATGGGGCCCCGCGCGATCGAGGACCGTTCGCACAAGCCGCCCGGCGAGGTCATAGATGGAGAGGCGGACGGGTCCGCCGGGAGGAGAGGACCAGGAGAGCGAGACCGACGACCTGAAAGGATTGCCGGCGGCGCGCAGCGCGAGCGACGCGCGCCTCATCGTCAGAGAACCGTTCCATGGCCCCGCGAGCTCGCCCCTCTCGTCCTCGATCCAGTAGGCGTACGACGCGCCCGGGCGGACGGAGCGATCCGCGAACTCGTACTCCCCCTCGCCCTCGCCGAGGGGGCCGACCGCGTCCACCGTGAGGAGCTCGGCCGCGGCGGACGGTCTCTCCGCTGGAGCCGCGGCGACCGTCTCCTCCCGCCAGATCCTGTAGAAGGAGCCGAGGCGGTCGCGGGGCACGGCCCACCTGATGACCAGCGCTCCACCCTCCTCCGAGATCTCCCAGGACTGCAGGGCAACCGGCGTAGGCGACCCATCGTAGCGCCATCCCACTGTACGGATCCGGGCATCCCAGCTCCGCCCCTCGCGGCTGTCCGCAAAGGCGAAGCGGATCCTGTAGGCGTCCACGGCCACGTCGCCTGGGAGAGTCGCGATCGCGCCGCCGAGGGAAGTGACGCAATAGGGCGGGCCGATGGGGCTGGCCGTCGACGTGAAGCGCTGCGCCATGACCCGCGTCGAGTCCCTCGAGGTGTCCCAGTAGACCACGACGAATCGGCCGTCATGGGCCATGTCGACGCGGGGGTACTTGAGGCCCGGGGTTCCGACGGCAAGGCTGAAGGGGTAGTACTCCTCCGCCTGCGAACGCGAGTCCTTGCTGCTGGGGAGCGAGACGAGGACTCCTGCGACCCCTCCTCCCGCGAATGGATCCTGATCCCAGACGGCCACGTAGCGATCGGACTTGGCCGATACATCCGGATTCGTCTGGATCACGGGGGTGTCGTCCTCGAGGGGGCTCAGGAGCACATTGCGCTGGATCTTCCTCCCGGCGGGGCCGAGGCGCTGCGCATAGACGTCGTAGTTGCCGCGGCGATCGTCAAGCCAGACGACGACCGTCTCGCGCCCCGGTCCGGTCGAGATCGCAGGGCTCGCCTGCGAGGCTCCTTGGTAGGGGGGATCCGGCACGCGGATAGTATCGCCGACCGTGGTTCCGCCCGACTCGTAGCGCCGCACAAAGACGTCTCCATCCAGATCCTGGCAAGTGTCGAACCAGGCGAGGAAGTAGCCGCCGCCCGGGATCGGGGAGAAGGACGGCGAGCTCTGCGCGCTCCCCGAGAACTGGACGCCGTTGGCCGGAAGAAGCTCGATGTTGTTGTTCAGGGAGCCGCCGGCAGGATCGTAAGCCTGGTAGAAGAGCTTGGAGGAGCCGCCCGGCCGGATCACGGTCCACGCGGCGACGGCGTAGCCGTCATCGGTGAAGACGGCCGCCGGACGATTGCGCAGCAGGTCGCGGAGATTGGTCGCGGGCGCGCTGACCGCCCCTCCGGGCGCGTCGCTGATGCGGAAGGAGCTTCCGCTAGGTTCTCCCTCCAGGTCGAAGAACGCGCCGTAGATTCCGAGGTTTCCTGAGCGGAAGTCCTCCCAGACGAGGATGCCTCCCGATCCGGCGCTCGTCGCGATCTCCGGCAGGATCTGGCTCGCCGTCCCGGTCGCCTCCTTGATGAGTCGCGGCGCGCCGCCCGGCGCGCCCGTGGCGTCGAGCGGAAGATGATAGACGAGGTCCCCTCCCGTCCTGCCGTCGTCCCAGAGCGCCCGGCCCCCGCCCCCTTCCCTTCCAACCAGGGCGAGGTGACGCGGTATGACCACTTGCCCCGGAGGAGGCTGGGGATCGTCGACGACCACGAAGGGGAGCTCGACTTGGTCCGGAAGACGGATCTGGCGGGCATGGATCCGGGAGCGATTCCCCTCTCCGGCAAGCCATCCGACAAGGACATGGTCGGCATCGGTCGCGACGATCTCGGAGCTGCGCGGAGATATCGTCTCCGCGTGCGGGGCGATCGTGAACGGAGGCGAAGCCAGACTCAGATCGGGCAAGAGCGTAACCCCGTGAAGATTGACTTCCGATCCAAGGTACTCCGACCAGGACACGAAGAAGCCGGTAGAGACGACGGCGATCGTGGGCTCCTTCTGCGAGGCCAGGGGATTCGGATGGATCTGCTTCGCGTCGCCCGGCAATCCGCCTTCCGCTGTGATTGCGCGCGCCAGCACCTGGGGAGGCCCCGGCGATTCCTGACACCAGACCGCCGCCCATCCGGTGGCCGAAGGCGCGATGCGGCAGCCGTCCTGCACCCTCTCCGTTCCCCGGCCAAGAAGGAAGTTTCCCCCCACGCGCTGAGGCGACAGGTCGAGGACCTGGGCGTAGATGCGGCTCGACGGCGATCGCCCCTCTGTCCAGGCCACGAGCGCCCGGTCTCCGGAAACGGAGACGCGCGGCGAATGGGGGATGTCGGGACGCGACTCGTTGACCGTGATGGGGCCGGACAGGATGCCATCGACAGTCGTGACAAGGGCACGGATCCTCCACCTCTGCGATCGTTCCTCGCACCAGACGACGAGCGATCGACCGTCGCCGAGGGAGGCGAGATCGGGCGTCTCGACCGAGCTGGGGCTCATCTCCAGACGGAACAGGCCAAGGCCGTCGGTCAGAGGGATGGCCGGCGCCAGCGTGTCGTCCTCCGCATCGAAGGTCCCGACCCAGATCGAGGGGTATCCGGTGCGGTAGTCTACCCAGGCGGCGGTCCAAGAGCCATCGGAGTGCAGGGCCGCGCGAGGGTGCTGCTGGTATTCCTGGCCGGTGGTCTCCGCGTGCGCGCGCCACTCGTCGGTAGAGGAGGAGGCGGTCGGCGGCCAGAGGAGAAGGCCGGCCGCCACGATCGAAAGGGCCAACGACGTTCTTGCCGCTTGCACGGTTCCTCCGGAAGTGCTGATCCCGCACCATCGGCGGGGAACCAACCCCATCTCTTTGGCGGACCGCAGCCGTGGCTCCGATCCGGCTCGACTCAGTCTAGGCGCGTCTGGCCGCGCCTGACAAGCGACGTCTAGACGCGCCGAGCCGAGCCTGAGAGGCAGGGCGGGCGGCGATGCAGGGCGCCTCCACGATTCAGGCCGGCCGGGCGGCTGCGGCAAGCGAGAGTCGCCGCCACAAGGGGACCGCCCTATGCCGAGGGGGGATCGGATGGCCGTCGAGCGCGGATGTAGTCGTCGAGGATGCGACGATGATCGAAGCAGAGCGGATCGGGCAGGTCAGCGAGAGGGAAGAGGGCGGTCTCCGCCGCGTCGTCTCCCGCTCGAGGATCGCCGCGCCCCGAAGCGACGAAGACCGTCGTGATCGTGTGACGCCGCGGATCGCGGCGGGGATCCGAGTAGGTGTGGAACTGCTCCAGATGCTCGATCACGATCGCCGTCTCCTCCTCGATCTCCCTCCGGCATGCGTCCTCGAGCGACTCGCCCGCCTCGACGAAACCGCCCGGGAGGGCCCAGCCGATCGGCGGGTAGCGCCTGCGGACCAGCAGGACTCTCCGCCCCGGGAAGAGCAGAATCGCGTCCGCGGTGCAGCGCGGGAACCGGGAAGGAGGCAGCGGGGCGCCGCACGAGGGACAGCTCTCTGCGGTCTCCACTAGATTCCCCTGACCTCGGCTGCCTGGAGGATCTCTCCCACGCGGAAGACGGCGTAGAAGTCGAGTCCCGCCTCACGAAAGAGCTGCGGTCCTCCTTCCTCCCGGTCGACCAGCGCGAGCGCCATGACCGGGAGCGCCCCGGCCGCCCGGACCGCATCGAGCGATCGCATGAGGGATCCGCCGCGTGTCACGACATCGTCGAGGATCGCGACCCGCGCGCCCTCGGGGCAATGTCCTTCGATTTGTCGGCCGGCTCCGTGATCCTTGGGCGCCCCACGGACCAGGAATCCCTGCATCGTCTCCCCCCGCGCGCGCGCGTCGAGCATGAGCCCGGCGACCAGGGGATCGGCGCCGAGAGTCGGCCCGCCGACCGCGGCCACGCGCGCCTCCGAGATCCGGGGAGCCAGGAGAGCGCAGGCCGCCACCAGCCCGTCGGGATCGAGGGTCGTCCGTCGAAGGTCGATGTAGTAGTCGCTCCATGCGCCGCTGGCCAGTTGAAAACGACCGCGCCGGAAGGATTGGCGCAGTATGATCTCCATCAGCCGCGAGCGAGGGTCATCCGTTGGGGGCGGGGAGTTCGGCATGGGCGCAGTCTAGGCGTTGCGGGTGGCCGGCACAAGTGGCCCGGAGCAAAGAGGCGGGGGGCGCCACGGAACCCCGGCGCAGCGCCCCCTGCACGGAACGGTGGTAGGAAGCCCCCGTCCCATCTGTCTATGCCTTGACTATCCTCTGCCGTGCGGGTCGTTCTGCTCGGCCGGCTCGCTGCCGCCGCCGGAGCCGGGCTCTGCGGATCCGCCCCTGCCATCGGGAAGCTCCCCCTCGCCGATGGGGGGCGTCGTCGAAGGCGCGAAGGTGAAGCTGCAGCTCTCGCCCATCGCGCTCTCATTGCCGCTCAGGTCGACAGCGGAGACGCGCAGGGTAAAGGCGGTGCCCTGCGTTGCCGCCATCGTCATCTTGGGGCCCGCGAGCAGTCCGGCGCCCGAGACGCAGACATACGCGCTCATCCGCGCGGGATCGGGCTCATAGCGGTAGACTCGGTAGCCGGCGAGGTCCGGCTCGCTGTTCGCGTTCCAGCGGATGGCGAACTTGCCGTCCATCTGCCACATGAGCTGCGTCCCGGCCGGCGGCACGGGCGGAGCAGTGTCCATGACGACAGGATCCATGACGCTGGATCGATCGTCGGATCCGCACCCCGCGATCGACAGCACCAGGGCCATCGCCAGTCCCGCCAGGGACAAACCCGCAAGATAACGATGCTCGCGCATGAGAGGGGCCTCCTTCCAGTCTGTCTGTGGCCTGCTCCGGCCTGCCTGTCGCCGAAGCCGCACTCGCCCCGGCTGGCTGCAAGTGGCGTGCCGCGGAGGCCGCTGCTCGTGCCATCGCGACAGGCTCCGGCGCGAGGTAGAAAGAGGCCGTCGCAAGAGGGCGGTCAAAGCGGGTATCTTTCGGCAGTATCTCAGGAAACGGATTCTCGGGAGGCGGCGTTTGCTGAAGCGGCACGGACGGTCGAGGCGGTTCCTGCAAGAGGAGAGTGCAAAACCCGAGCCTCCCTCGAGGCCTCAGGCGCAGAATGCAATCGCGGGGCCATCGATTTGCACTTGGCAATGCGCACCGCTGATGGCGGCCCTCGCCGTCGGATGCGGGGTGGCCGGCGCCTCCCCAGCCGCGCTCCTGCGACCCCTTCCGGAGGCGATCAGTCCCTCGGCCACTCATGGAAGGATCGCGGGGGGGACCTTCCATCAGGGGATCGATCTTTTGACCGGCGGGAGGGAACTGCCGGTTGCCGCGGCGTCGGACGGCGAGATCGTGCGTGCGCGGATCGGCGCATCCGGCCATGGGAAGGCCGTGCACCTGCTTCTTCCTGACGGGCGAGAGATCCTCTATGGCCATCTGTCCTCCTTCATGCCGGCTTTGGAGGAGTCCTGCCGCGCGATGCAGTGGAGGTCGGGACGCATGGAGATTGACTGGAGGCCGCCGGCAACCGCCTTCACCGTGCGCCGCGGAGAGTGGATCGGGCGGACGGGCCGGACCGCCGACGGCCGTTCGCTCTTGCATGTCGAGATGCGTCTGGGCGGCTCTCTGGTCGACCCGCTGCGCCACGGCTTTGCCTGGCCGGACACCTCACGGCCGCGCATCGGCGCGATCCGCTTCGTCCCGCTGGGACCCGACGCCCGGGTGGACGGGAGCCTGCGCGCCAAGTCGATCCAGCCTGCCGACGGGAGACGGTCGCTTCTGCCGGCGACCTCTCTCTGGGGGCCCATCGGAATCGAGTGCGAGAGCTGGGACGAGATCTCGGGACAGCGCACGCTGCCCGCCGCCGTTCTGTTGGATCTGGACGGCGCGCATCGCTTCACTCGGGACCTTGAAACCGAGATCGGCGAGATCGCCTGGATCTCCGAGCCGCCCGAGCCGGGCCCTTTCAGCGCGAGCGTTCAGCGGCTCTATGAAGAGGGGCGGGATCGACGCGGATGGCTGCAATGCGGAACGGAGCTGCCGGCCGGAGATCACGGGATTCGAGTCATCTGCCGCGATGCCCTGGGGAATGCCGATACTGCGGCCGTGGGGGTGAGGGTTCAGCCGAATCCGCGCGTCGACGAGTGGATGGCCCGTCCCCTGAGCAGGGGAGGGTGGGACATCGCCGTTCATCTGCGGACCCACGGGGGCGAAGACCTCGAGCGAACCAGATTGTGGGTTGATCTGACCGAGGATGGGCTTCGCTTCCCCATAAGGACGCTCCTCGGCCACATCGGTTCAGGGTGGTATCTGGGAGAGCTCTCAGCCGTGATCCCATCGGGAGCGATCGGACTGCGGGTGCGCGTGCACACTCCCGGTGGACTCGAAGTCTGGGGTCCCCCCCTGAGCCTTGCGCCCAGCGGGCTCTGCGCGACGGGCGCCGTGGGTCCGCCGGAGATCTCCGTCGCGCCGCGGTGGCTCATGGCGAGCTTCCGCGACGCTTGCCTTTCCTATCGCGAGCCGGAGGCGGCCCTCCTCCTGCCTGGGCTGGTCGTGCCCTGCGCGCTCCTTGACGTCCCCGATCTCGGAGAAGCGGCTGTGTGGCGATTCGCCGGTGAAGGGCCCGCGACTGCGGGAGGGATCTCTCCGCGCTTCGTGCTGCGCGTCGAGGACGACACGCTGGAGTGGCGGCTTCCCGGCGTCGTCGCCGCGAACGACTGGGACGATCTTCTCTGGAGGAGCCCGGACGGCGCGTTCACCATGGAGGCCCATGCCGGCACCTTCCTCGGACCCGTCTGGCTGCAGTGGAAGGACGGCGAACCGGAGGAGGAAGGAGCGCGCCCGATCAAGGAGGCCATGCGCGGGCTTCCCCCCTCGGAAGAGCGGGAAACGCTCGCCCCGCGCAGCCGCCGACACGCGATCGAGCCGCGGGGGATCGATCTTGGCGGCCCCTTCCGGTTGAACCTGCGTCCGACCCTCCCGCCGGCGAGCCCCGAAGAGGCCCGGCGCCTTCTGGTGTTTGGCCGGTCGGAGACCGGTGGCCCATGGGAGGTGCGCGGCGGCGTCTGGACTGGGAGCGAGGTGGCCGTGGTCGTCGATCAGCTCGAGGAGTGGATCCTCCTCGAGGATCGGACCGAGCCGTGGATCTACGCGATGGAGCCTTCGGATCTGGAGAGGCGCTCCCATCCGCTGAGCGGGATGAGCGCCCGGATCCGGGAGGACGGCTCCGGGGTTCTCCCGGGGGACGTCGAGGTTCGCCTGGATGGGCATCGCGTTCCGGCGAGCTGGAGTCCATGGTCGAGAGCCGTCTCCGTGGACCTTGCGGAGCCGCTCGCGCGCGGTCAACATCGATGGGACGTGCAGGTTACGGATCGTGCCGGCAACCGTGCCCGGCGATCCGCGGCCTTTGTGGTGATCGCGGAACCGTAGCCCGGAGGAGCGATGGAGACGGGGTGGCTCGACTTTGAGAAGCCGATCATTGAGCTCGAGCAGAAGATCGAGGATCTCAAGACGGTGTCGGACAAGGGGGATGCGGAGACATCGGATGAGCTGCGCCGCCTCGAGGCCGAGGCGGCGCGTCTCCGCGCGGAGACATACGCGAGCCTGACCCCCTGGCAGAAGGTCCAGATGGCGAGGCATCCGCGGCGTCCTTACACGCTGGACTACATCCAGCGGCTGTTCGGCGAGTTCGTCGAGCTGCACGGGGATCGCCGCTTCGCCGACGATCGCGCCATTGTGGGCGGGATCGCCCGCTTCGAGGGACGCCCCGTGATGGTGGTCGGACACCAGAAAGGGCGGACCACGAAGGAGAATCTCGTCCGCAACTTCGGGATGCCGCACCCGGAGGGATACCGCAAGGCGCTGCGGCTGATGCGCCTCGCGGAGAAGTTCGGCAATCCCGTCGTCTGCTTGGTGGACACGCCGGGCGCCTATCCAGGCGTTGGCGCGGAGGAGCGAGGTCAAGGAGAGGCGATCGCGAGGAACATCCTCGAGATGGCGGTCATCCGCGTGCCGATCGTTGTCGTCGTGATCGGCGAAGGCGGCTCGGGAGGGGCCCTTGCCCTCGCCGTGGGAGATGAGGTGCTGATGCTCGAGAACGCGATCTACTCGGTGATATCGCCCGAGGGGTGCGCGGCGATCCTCTGGAAGGATCAGGCCAAGGCCAAGGAGGCGGCGGAGGCGTTGCGCCTGACCGCGCGGGACCTTGCCTCTCTCGATGTCGTGACTCGGATCGTCCCGGAGCCTCTCGGCGGCGCCCACCGAGATCTCGAGGCGATGTGCGAGACGCTGCGGGGCGAGCTGAGGCGGAGCCTCGGCAGACTGTCCTCGCTGGCCCCGGACGAGATGATCAAACATCGGCAGGCCGCCTACAGGCGCATGGGGGTCTTCGCCGAAACGAGCTGACCCCTTCTCTTCGCCCCGAACGAGGAGGGCGCGTTGACCTTGAGGGGCGTGGTTGCTAGGTTGAGTTCGAGCCGCGCTTGCGGCCGGGAGAGGAGACGGGATGCTCGCGAAGGAACTGCTGGACATTCTTGCCTGCCCGAAGTGCAAGGGGGCGCTCGAGTACGACACAGGCCGCCAAAGGCTCCACTGCCACGCCTGTCGGCTCTCTTACCCGATCCAGGACGACATCCCGATCATGCTGATCGACGAGGCGGAGCCCTTCGACTCCGGCACGGCGGGGGCGGCGGGAGATGCCTGAGGCAACGCTCAGGACTCCGCTCGCCTTGCGGCAAGCGCCGGCCCTGACGGCCGCCCTCGCCCTCCTTACGGCCGGCCCGGCCGGCGCCTTCGAAGGCGTCGATGATCTAGCGTGCCCGATGGGGGAGTGTGCCTTTGTCCTGCGGGTGGATCCGCCCGCGCTGCGAGTAGTGAGCGACGACGGCGGTCCCCCTCGGGTCGAAGCGGACGGTTTCGTCTCGTCCGGAACGGGCTGGCTCCTTCCGGCCCGTTCGTTCTGGGTTGGCATTCCGCGGGAGGGGAGCGTCGCGATCGACGTGGCCCCGCTGCGGCGCCAGGCGGTCGAGATCCCGGGCGGGTTGCCTCCGCCCGCCATCGCCGCGCTCCCTGAGGCGTCGGTTTCCCTGGGGGATCCGACGTGGATGCGCAACCAGCGGGTCGTCCCCGTGGTCTGGACTCCGCTCGTGAGGAGCGCGGCCGGCGTCGCGTGGGAAGGAGATGTCCGGGTGCGCCTTCGATTCCTGGGAGCCGGCGGAGAAGACCGGGCTGAGCCTGGGGACGCGTGGGAGGGAATCTACCGAGATCATCTCTTGAACTACGAGCAGGCCCGCGGCTGGCGCCGCGCCGATGCGCCGCGGCCGCGCCCGCGAGGCGACTTCTTCTCGACCACCTCGAATCCCTGGTTTCGGATCGAGGTCACGGCGGCGGGGCTGTACGCGATCGAGGGGAACGCCCTGCAGGGCGCGGGCCTTTCCGATCTGGGTGCCGTCGATCCGTCCCGCGTTCGCCTCTTCACGGGAAGGGGCGTGAGTCTGCCCGAGGCGAAGTCGGTCCTGGAGGTTCCGGCCTGGCTGGACGAGATCGCAGTCCTCGTCGAAGGGGGGGAGGATGGCGTGTTCGACCCGCAGGATCGCATCCTCTTCTGCGGGCTCGGTCCCGACGGCTGGTATGCCGACTACGGATTGGAGGATCGCCCTTACGAGCGGTATCGCAGCGACGAGTTCTCGAACGTCAACACCTATTGGCTCTCCTGGGGGGAGTTCAGCGGCGCCCCCCGGCGCTGGCTGACGGAGGACGGCTCGAGCCACCCGTCGCAGCTTGCGACACAGGGGACGCATCGAATCCACTTCGAGCAGAACGAGATCTGGGATCCCCAGCCCAGCGAGCTGCTGGTTCGCGGCATTCCCTATCCGGAGACGCTGCCCGCTTGGGAGAAGTGGCACTGGCTGCGGCTGATCGCGACCGCGGGCGGCGGGCGCTCGCGGGTCCGCTTCCGTCTCGACGACCCGGCGGCCGGAACCAGCGCGCGGCTGCTCGCCCGCTTCTGGGGCGCGAGCTGGGACTACTCGACCAATCTGCGCGACCACTATGCGCGGATCGTGGTCGGCGCCGACTCCAGCGAGGTGGCATGGGACGATAGGTTTCATCAAGATCTGACCCTCGATGGGCTCGATCTCGGCGCCGGGGAACGCGACCTGTTCCTCATCGCCCCATACAAGGAGGATCAGAACCCGCAGGTGGTGCGGCAGGATCGGTCCTATCTGAGCTGGTTCGAGATCGACTACACGCGTCGCCTGCATGCGCGAGGCGACAGCCTCGACTTCCGTGTCGCGGCGGGGAGCGGGCGAGTCGGCTTTGAGATCTCGGGAGTTTCCGACACAAGTCGCGCGACTCTCCTCGATGTGACCGACCCGCTTCAGGCGACGCGGATCCTCCCGCGGTTCGTATCCGACGCGACGGCCTACCGGCTCAGGTGGGGCATGGACGCCGACGCCCAACGGGAGCGGCACATCGCCCTCGTGGACCTGGCTCGCGCCCGCGCTCCGTCGATCGAGCTCGACTCGGCTCCAATCGGTGGATACCTCCGGGAGCGGGTCGAGCCTGTCGACTACATCCTGATCGCCCACGCATCCCAGATGGAGTCGGCCGGTTCCCTGGCGGCGTGGCGCGAAGTGAACGCTCCCACCGAAGAGGGATTCCGCGTGGCCGTCGTCGATGTGCAGGACATCTACGACGAGTTCTCGGCGGGGAGGATCGACCCGACGGCGATTCGCAACTTCCTGCACCATGCCTATCTGAGCTGGAACGGCGGCGATCCGGTCGACTCTCCCTCCTACGTCCTGCTCCTTGGAGACGCCGCCTACGACTTCCGCAACCGCCTGGAGCAGGGAGTCATCCTGACGGTCCCGAGCTATGAGGGATACTTCGACCCCAACCTGCGCCGCTCGATCTACTCGGCTCAGTTCGCCTCGGATGACTGGTTCGTTCTCTTCGATCCCCACCCCGACCCGACGCCGGAGATGATCATCGGCCGTCTTCCCGCCGACACGCCTCTCACGGCATCGAATCTGGTCGCGAAGGTGCGCTCGTACGAGACCGGCCAGGATCCGGGGGCCTGGCGGCAGCGATTCACTCTCGTCGCGGACGATGTCTGCCAGGGGCTGCAGTGCGACTACCCGCTCGTCTTCACGCACATGAACCAGACGGAGGGCTTGGCCGACGCGACACTGCCGACGGCCCTGGAGCGCGACCGGATCTACCTGTACGAGTACGGTTCCGAGTGCATCTACGACCGAAAGCCCGCCGCGGCGAGCGCCCTTCGCAGGAGCATCGACAACGGGACGCTGGTCGTGAACTACACCGGCCACGGCAGCGATGTCCAGCTGGCGGACGAGAAGATCCTGGAGATCCCAGGAGTCAGCAGCATGGCCAATGCCGACCGCCTCTTCTTCTTCCTCACGGCATCCTGCTCGGTGGGCAAGTTCAACATGGCCGGGGATGGGCTGGGCGAGGCCCTGATCAAGCAGCCGGGGGGAGGGGCGATCGGCGTCCTCTCCGCGACCTCCGTCGCCTATTCCGGGCCCAACGCGGAGCTGAACCGCCAGTTCTTCGATGCGCTCTTCCCAGGTCGCGTCACGACCGGGCGGCGCCCCGTCGGCGAGGCGCTTGTCAGCGCCAAGCTGCGGATGGGCAGCGCGGCGGCCATGGACAATCGACGATATCCGCTCCTCGGCGAGCCGGCGATCCGTCTGGCCGTGCCCTCGCTCGCAATCCGCCTTTCCGTCGAGAGCGAGCGGCTGAGCCCTCCGGCCGCGACCGACACGATCCTGCGCGCGGCCCGGGTGATCGTGCGGGGGGAAGTGACCGACGGGGAGGGCCGGCTGCAGGAGGACTTCGCCGGGCGGGTGGACTTGCGGATCAACGACTCCGAGGTCGCCCGCGACGAGACGGTGCAGTGTCGCGATCTGACGTATCGCCTCTCGTACAACTTGACCGGCGCCTCCATTCTCCGGCTGCAGGTCGAAGCGAGCGGGGGGCGCTTCGAGACGTCGTTCATCACTCCGGCGGTGCTTCGTTCCGGGCAGAAGGGATACGCGCAGATCTATGCCTCCGCGGCGGCCGCCGATGGGAGGCTCGCCATGGGGGGAGTGGACGGGGTCGTCGTCCTCGAGAACGAGCCGATCCTCCAGGCGGATGGAGAAGGGCCGCGCATCGTCCTCGAGACAGAGGGGAATCTCGAGAGCCTCTCCCCCGGAGCGGTCTGGCGCGTGACCCTCTCGGACAGCAGCGGGATCAACATCACGCAGCTCGTCCCGAGTCGCTCCATCATCGCCCGGATCGATGAGGGAAGCAGGCTCGTCCATGTCGAGGATCTCTCTTCGCTCGTCAGCTTCCCCGAATCGTACGAAGAAGGGCGGCTGGACTTCCGGCTGCCGGACTGGCTCCCGACCGGGCGCGGGTATCGGCTGACGGTCAGCGCTTCCGACAACCTCAATCAGGGTGGCTCGGCCTCTGTCGAGTTCTTCCTCGAGGGGGCGGGGGCGGAGGATCTCGTTCTCGCGCGGGTCTGGAACGTGCCGAATCCGACCGATGGAGCGACGACCTTCTTCATCGACATGACCCAGAGCGCGGAGATCGGGATCAGGATCTTCACGATCAGCGGAAGGACCGTGCAGGATCTTCGTGTCGGTCGACTGGCCCCGCTGCAGGCGTCGTCGGAGGGGATCTACTGGGACGGGCGTGACGCCGACGGCGACCTGCTCGCCAACGGCGTCTACTTCTACAAGGTCGAGCTTCGCGGCGCCGGGGGAGAGAAGAGGGAGCGGGTCGAGCGGCTCGCCGTGCTGCGCTAGTACGTTCAGATCAGGCATTGAGGGCGGTAGCGGCGAAGGTCTGCTGGGCTCAGGACGTGAGCCGGGTTCGGGGTGCCGATCTTGCGATGGAGGCGCTCGGAGCGGCCCCGGGGGGAGAGATCGGTCTTCATCCGGGGCCGTTGACAGAGGCTTTCGGGCGCTGATACACTCCGGAGGTCTTTATGCGGCGCTGCGGTGCGCCCGCGTACGCGACGCGGGGATGGCGGCGCGAAACGAAAGGGAAGGAAACGAGGGTCGATGGGGAGCGGAAAGAAGCGGAAGAGGAAGAAGATCGCGACGCACAAGCGCAAGAAGCGGCTGCGGAAGAATCGGCACAAGAAGCGGGTCCGCTAGCGGATCGACCCTTCCGGGCGTGGAGATCTGCATGAAGCTCCGAGGCCCCCTGAGCGGGCCTCGGAGCTTTCTATGCCTCTCGGGGCGTGGGAGGATGCCTGCATGAGACGATCGGCGACGGTCACGGGAGTCGTGCGCGGCACCCGGCAGGGTTTCGCCTTCCTGACCCCTGATGCAGGAGCAGAGGATCTCTTCATCGCGCAGGAGAATCTGCATGGCGCGATCCACGCGGACCGCGTCGAAGCGACGCTCACGCGCCGATCGCCGCACGACTTTCGCTCCGAGGCGGTCGTCGAACGGATTCTGGAGCGGACGCGCCCCCTGATGACGGGCAACCCCGTCAGGTTGGCGCGGAGCTGGTTCGTCGTTCCGGATCAGCCGGTGCTGCCCCCCCGGATCCGCCTGCTGGCCGGAGCTCAGAGGATCGTCGAGGGGACGAAGATCCTCTTCCGGTTGGCGGAGGGCGCGCCCGGAGGGACGCTCGCCGCTCGATTCGAGGGAGTGCTGGGCGACGCGGAGGACCCGGCCCTCGATGCCGTGGTCGTCGCGACGGCTTTCGGGCTGAGAACGCGCTTCCCGGACGCGGCCATCGACGAGGCGCTCGCCGTGTCACGCCGCGACGACCCCGAGGAGATGGCCCGCCGCTGTGCCTATCGCGGCCGCTTCGTGCTGACGATCGACCCGGAGACGGCAAAGGACTTCGACGACGCGGTCTCCATCCAGAGGAGCGCCGCAGGCTATCACCTGCAGGTCCACATAGCCGATGTCTCCTGGTTCGTGGAGGAGGGGGGCGAGATCGATCGCGAGGCGGCGTTGCGCGGCACGAGCGTCTACTTCCCCGGAGGCGTGATCCCGATGCTGCCCGAGGTCCTATCGAACGAGACGGCGAGCCTTGCCCCGGGCTGCGATCGAAGGGTCCTGACCGCGGAGATAGACCTCGACGGGGAAGGGGCCCCGTCTTCGGTCCGCTTGCGGGAAGGTCTGATCAGGAGCGAGGCGCGGCTGCATTACGAGCAGGCCCAGTCGATCCTCGATGACGGGATGGATGACAGCGAGCCAAGCCGCTCCCTTTCCATCATGGCGGATCTGGCCGCCAAGCTGCGGCGCCGGAGACTCGCGGAGGGGGGATTCGACCTCTCCATTCCCGAGACGGAGGTCGAGCTCGACGGCGGCGGGATGCCGGTTGCCCTCCGCCGCCACCGGACCCTGGAGACGAACCGAATCATCGAGGAGTTCATGATCCTGACGAACCGAGCCGTCGCGAGGTTCGTCGCCGACCGATTGATGCCACTTCTCTTCCGGGTCCACGAGGAGCCCGATCGGCGCGCCCTCGAGCAGTTCGGGGAGATCGCGCTGACTCTCTATCCGGGGGCCTCGGGCCGCGACGTGGAGACCGTCCCGGCCCTGCGCAAGTTCCTGATGGGTCTGCCTGAGGACCCTATGCGACGGATCCTCCATGGCTTCTTCCTGCGGAGCCTCAAGCAGGCGGTCTACTCGCCGACCGACACGGGGCACTTCGGCCTCGGCATCGATCGCTACTGCCACTTCACGTCGCCGATCCGGCGGTACCCGGATCTCTTCAATCACCGCCTCGTTCGCTGGCTGCTGAAGAACGAGCTGCCGGGACGCGTCGGGGCGACCCGAGTGGCCGGATGGCGAGATAGGGCGGAAGCGCTTGCGACCGCCTGCAGCCGGACGGAAAGGACCGCCGAGCGGGCTGAGCGGGAGATCGTGCGACTCAAGGTCCTCCGGTGGGCGGCCGCGAGACTCGGGAAGGAGTTTCGCGGGCGGGTCGTAGGGATGGTGACTTCGGGCCTCTTCGTGGAACTCGATGAGTTTCCCGTCGAGGGTTTCGTTCCCCGTGCTACATTGCACGCGGGGGCGAGACTGGTCGAGGACCGGCTGGCCTTCGTGGAGAAGCGCAGCCGCTGGGAACTGAGGCTGGGGGACGGCGTCTGCGTGCAGGTGGCGCGCGTCGATCTGCGGGGGCGGCAGATCGACTTCAGGCTCCTCCCCGATCGTCCGGGCAGCGGGAGGAGGGGGGCAGGAGGTGCCGCGGCGGGTTCGATGGGCGCCCAGGTCGGCCGCGCGGGGAAGAGCGGGGTGCGCAAGAAGGAACCTGGTCGCGATGGAAGACGGTCCCGCCGGTCCGTTGCCGGCAAAAGCAAGAGGACGGTCCGTCGACCCCGCAGGGGGGGAGGAGGACGGCGATGATCTGGGATGGAAAGATGGAGCGGCGCGGCCACCGACGGGCGGCGATTCGGATCGTGAGCGAGTTCGGCGATCCGGGCTCGGCGACGAGGATCGAGACGGTTGACTTCAGCGCCAGCGGGGTGAGCTTCTGGCTGAACCGGCCGATGCAGACGATGACAAAGCTCGCACTTCGTTTTGAATTCCCGGAATACGGAAACGGGGAGGCGCGCGCGGTGAGCGCGGAGGCGATCGTGGTCAGGTGCCAGAAGGACGCCGCCCCGGAGGGCCGGTGGATCGTCGCCGCGGCCTTCACCGGCCTGTCACCCGCCGATAGGGAGTTCATCTCCTCGTACGTCGACTGGCACCATCGGATGGGCATCGAGGGCTCGAGCGACCGGCTGGCTCCGGGCACGGGATAGACCGTCCTCCGGCTCGGCCGGGCGGTTGACCTGCGCCAGCGACGTCCTTAGAATTCTCAATAGAGGCCGCTGTCCGTGTGTGAGGGGAGAGCTTGCACGATACCAGATTCCGTGTTCTCGGAACTTGAGGCGGAGCGGATGTGTTTAGCGAGCGTCCCAGATGCGGTCAGACCGGTTTGGATGGGGGTTAGCCGCCGGAGCGGCCCCGTGGAGAGATCCGGATGAATGCTCGTTACAGACGAGTGGCCTTCCTCGCCGCCGCGATCGTGCCTCTCGGCCTGGCTTGCTTGGCCGCGCCTGCCGGGGGGGAGAAGTACGCGGCGGAGTTCCTCCGGATCGGTGTGGGCGCCCGGGCTCTTGGCATGGGCGGGGCGTTCACCGCGGTGGCCGACGATGCATCGGCCGCCTACTGGAATCCGGCGGGTCTCGGGAGGATGGGGGAGTCGGAGATTCTCTTCATGCACGCCGAGCAGTTCGGCTCGCTCGCGACGCATGACTTCTTCGGGTATGTCCAGCCTCTCTGGCACGCGGGCGGGAGCCCCAGGTCATCAGTCGGGATCGCGGCGGTCCGCTTCGGGGTCGACGACATCCCGATCACGCGAGACGGATGGATCGACGCCGACCGCGACGGGCGCGCCGATCCTGACGAGATCGATCCCTCGCTCTTCCGCAAGGGGAGCGATGACGAGTGGGGAGTCCTCTTCTCCTACGCGCTCGCGATGGGCGGCCGGTGGAGCGCGGGAGGGAACCTCAAGGTTGTGCGGCAGGGGCTGCTCCAGAACACCTCTTTCGGGATGGGGGTCGACCTCGGCCTCCTCTGCGCGGCGAGGCGCGATCTCACTCTTGGTCTCAGGCTCTCCGACATCACGACGACGCAGGTTTCATGGGACACGGGGACTCGAGAAGTGGTGAACCCGTCCGTCACGCTCGGCTCGCGATGGACAGGCCAGGTCCCTGGAATCGGCGGGGAGCTCACGGCGGCGCTCGACATGCCGGTCACCTTCGATGGTCGCGCGACGGCGAGCCAGTTCTCGCTTCGCGATCCAGGCATCGACAAGACCGGACCCGGAATCGGCTTCGACCTCCTGGCGGGATTCGAGTACTGGCTTGCGCGGGTCGCGGCCTTGAGAGTCGGCTCGAGCGCAGGGGAGTGGACCGCCGGAGCCGGAGTCCGCTATCGAGGCATGGGCGGGGACTATGCCTTCCTTCCTCATGACGATCTGGGCGACACCCACAGGGTCTCCGCCTCAGTCCGCTTCTAGGCCCCGATCCCGAGCGTTGGCGCAAAACTGGCCGCTGCACGGCCGGGTCTGCTCAATTCCTGCGTGCTCCGCAAGGACCAAGGGGGGAAGCACTGGCCTCTCCTTTCGTCGTCGCCCTCCTAACGAATAGCATGACAATGTGTTAACGCAGTTGGTCCGACCGCGATCGGACCGGGCGCGCTGGCACTCCCCTTGCGCCACCATCCTCTGCTTGCCCCATCTCCGGCCGAGGGGCGGGCGGGAGGAACCTCATGACCCAGCAACCGGACGGATCCGTCCCGATGCGGATCGATCTCGCCAGCTCCGAAATCGAGGGAGGCGACTACATTTCCTGGGTCGACCCGGAGCAGGTGATCGCATGCGTCGCGGCCGCCCGGCCGCGCTCCTCGTTCGCCCGCTACCTGGAGCCGCGTCTGGCCGACCTCGACGCCAGCCTGGGGGCCGGGACTGAAGGAGGCTCTGGCTTGCCTCCGCGCGTTCGCACGCTCCTGCTCCGCCTGCGGCAGGCCCACGCCCGGATCTTCCGTGAGAATCAACTCGGAGCGCAGGAGCCCCGCAGCGTCCGGCTTGCGGTCGCCGTCGTCGAGGAGGGACGGACCTACTTCCTCAAAGCGACACGGTGCTGGATCTTCCTCCTGCGCGACGGAAGCGCGCAGCAGGTTGGCCCCGAGCCCGAGGCGGGCGTAGAGGGGGCCGAGACGCGAGGTCTGGGCAGCACCGACCGCATGAGCGTCGCCGTGACGTCCGTTGACGTCCACCCGAACGACGTGGTGGTCCTGATCGCCGCCGAGACGGGCGAGGGTGTCAACCACCGGGCCGTGACGCGCGTCTTCGAGCAGAGCGTCGACCTCAAACGGGCCTGCGACGGCCTGGTCAACCTCTTTGGCCTCTGCTCGAGCGGCGCGGGCGCCGTGGCGATGCGGTTTGTCCCGGTCGGTCAAGGCGGCATCCCGGCGAATGGCAACTCCATTCTCCGCGATATCGCTCAGGATCTGGTCGTCGACTCTCGCGACGCATTTCCAATCCGAGAGGCGGGCGCGCGCTCGAATCGAGAAGCGGAGGCGGGCTCGGATCGAGAGACG